>CANPDS010000139.1 GCA_947573015.1 uncultured Muribaculum sp. | reverse complement strand
TTTCGGCGCGGTCGATCGAGATTGGCGATGTGCCGAGAATGGGCACATGGCGGCGGTGAAGCTTCATTGCCAGATTGTTGGGGATCTGTCCGCCTACACTTACGATTACACCACGAGGTGATTCGAGATCGATGATGTCCATCACGCGCTCAAACGACAGCTCGTCGAAGTAGAGGCGGTCGCACATGTCGTAGTCGGTAGATACTGTCTCCGGATTGTAGTTGATCATTATGGAGCGGTAGCCGAGCTTGCGGCATGTGTTTGCAGCGTTGACCGAACACCAGTCAAACTCTACCGAGCTACCTATACGGTATGCTCCAGAGCCAAGTACTACGATATTGTTGCCTGAGTTGAGATCGTAGGGTATGGCGTTCTCTTTTGCGCCGTAAGTTACGTAGAGGTAGTTGGTGAGATCGGGGTATTCCGATGCTACGGTGTTGATGCGGCGCACCTTGGGTAGCACGTCGAGAGCCTTTCGGTGGGCGCGTACGCGGAGTATCTCGGCCTCCATGGTGCCTTCGGGATTCTCTACGAGACGGGCTATCTGGAAGTCGCTGAAACCAAGTCGCTTCGCCTCTGCCATTACCTCCTTGGGAAGTTCTTCGATTGTATTGTATTCTGCCAGTTTGTGGCTGTATTTCACGATGTTGTCTAGGCGCTCAATGAACCATCGGTCGATCTTGGTGAGATCGGCTATGCGCTCTACAGTCCAACCCTCCTCAAGGGCCTGGGCGATAGCGAAGATACGCATGTCGGTGGGGTGGGTAAGCGATTTTTCGAGGTCGTCGAAGTGGATATCGTTGTTGCCGACAAAACCGTGCATGCCCTGACCGATCATGCGGAGTCCTTTCTGGATGATCTCCTCAAATGATTTTCCGATCGACATGATCTCTCCTACCGACTTCATCGACGATCCGATCTCGCGGTCAACGCCGACAAACTTGGTGAGGTCCCATCGGGGTATCTTTACGATCATATAGTCTACGCTCGGAGCCACGTAGGCCGAGTTGGGTGTGCCCATCTCACCTATCTGGTCGAGGGTGTAGCCGAGAGCGAGTTTTGCAGCTACAAATGCAAGGGGATAGCCTGAAGCCTTTGATGCGAGGGCGGATGAACGCGACAGACGGGCGTTGATCTCGATAATGCGGTAGTCGTTGGTCTCGGCGTTGAATGCATACTGTATGTTGCACTCTCCGACGATGCCGATATGGCGTACGGTGCGGATGGCGATATCCTCAAGCATCTTGATCTGCTCGGGGGTGAGGCTTACAATGGGTGCTACGACAATCGATTCGCCAGTGTGGATACCCAGAGGATCGAAGTTTTCCATGGGCACTACAGTGAAGCAGTGGTCGTTGGCGTCACGTATTACCTCAAACTCAATCTCTTTCCACCCTTTGAGCGACTCCTCTACGAGGATCTGGCGAGAGTAGGCAAGAGCGCTCTCGCAGTGGCGGGCAAACTCCTCATCGTTGGTGCATATGCCCGATCCGAGTCCGCCGAGAGCGTAGCCTGAACGTACCATCACGGGGAAGCCGATTTCGTGGGCAACACGCTTGGCATCCTCGATGCTCTCTACAGCTTCGCTGACCGGAGTCTTGACATCGATCTCCTTGAGCTTCTTTACGAAAAGGTCGCGGTCCTCGGTTATCATGATTGCCTCGACAGATGTGCCGAGCACTTTCACACCGTACTTGTCGAGCACGCCGTTGAGATATAGCTCAGTGCCGCAGTTGAGTGCTGTCTGTCCGCCGAAGGCGAGCAGAATGCCGTCGGGACGCTCTTTTTTTATCACCTCCTCTACAAAATAGGGCGTAATCGGCAGGAAATACACCTGGTCCGCTACGCCCTCTGAAGTCTGGATAGTGGCAATGTTGGGGTTGATGAGCACACTCGAAATGCCCTCTTCTCTCAGCGCCTTTAGAGCCTGAGAACCGGAGTAGTCGAATTCGCCCGCTTGCCCTATCTTTAGGGCTCCCGAGCCTAATAGCAATACCTTTTTCATATATAAAGAAATTCCTTGTGATGCACTTTGACAAAGCGGTTGAAAGCCATTCTGCATTTGTATGTGGCAGCAGGTGCTGTTGCAATGTGAACATGCAGTAAGGCCGTATTCCGCATTATCGCCACAAAGTTACGACAATTCGGGCATTTGCGCAATCGTCCGACGGCTTTTGGGGAGCAATAGTTTGCGGAAATTTAGGAAATGTTGCCGAAATGTCAGTCGGAGCCATCGATAATCTGTGTGAACGACATGTGATATTCCTCACCGAAGCTCCTGCGATATTCGTTGCAGAACATTTCATAGATTTTCATGGCAAGGCTGTTCTTCCTTCTTCGGTACTGTATCCGGCACTTGATCTTGAGAGCCTCCTCGCTGAGAGGATCGTGCAGAGATAGGGTTTCTGCGATGTTGTATGTAAGAGCGTCGTCGGTGTGGCATGCAGCAGTTGCAAGCTCAAGCATGCGTTTGAGCGTGGATATGGCTTTGTCGGAAAATTCAGCCTTGAACGTGTCGATCCAAGGGGTATGCTCGTCAGGGAGCAGAGGCATCAGCAGCCTTAAGTCAGTGTGTACGGTTGGCGCATTCTGTAACTCTTGAAGAGATTTGTAATAATCGATTGATACATTGTCGCCGGGGAGGAGGCGATAGTATCCTTTGTCGTATATCAGCTGTATGGAGCCTACGGATTCAAGAAGAGTGCGGAGCTTGTGGATGTATACGTTTCGGGTTGATTTTACCGATCGGTCATGCTTGTCATTCCAAATATCCTCATCAAGACGCTGCTGAGGTATGCCTTTGCCGCCTTGGGCCGACCAGAGTATCAGTATCTCAAGCAGATTGCGGAGGCGCGGTGTGAATTTTGTGGAGATGTCATCTCCATTGGCGTCAGTCACCATGAAGTTCCCCAATATCTGTATGGTTGTCTTATGGTCGGGAATGGAGGTCGTTGGGTTGGCGTTGGAGTGTGGCGTGGTGTCGGTTGATGGTTCTGTATGGTCTGTAATGATTTGTTTTGCTTTTTGTGATTTCTTATGACGTATGATCAGTGCGATAATGACTGCTACTATCAAGGCTGCTCCGGCTACGATCATTACCTTTTGCCATATTGACAGTGTCTGTCCTTTTATATTATCGAGCGAGGAGCGGGGAGGAATGTTGATAAACGGATAGGTGATGGCATAGATGGTTAGATCGTGGGAAAGATCAGGGTAGATTTTGTCCATCACGCAGTAATAAGTGTTGCGGTCGTTACTGCGGAATAGGCTGAACGTGCAGTCGCGGTAGTGCATTTCCGAGTCGATCGGGAATGATACACACTGGTTTGTGCCTTTGGCCGGATTTATTCGCATCAATGTGCCTCCGGTAAGTGTGGACATGAAATAGAAAACTGAATCACGCTCCTCATAGTACATGGTCGAAGCCTCGATGAAGTCGGCGGTGAAAGGCTTTGGTAGAGTCAATATTTTGCTCCCTGAGAGCGATTCCAAATCGTATTCCCACAGATCGTAGAAATAATATATAGGCATTTCCTGCTTGCCTGATTCATTTCCCATGCCACCGAACAGATATAGCTTTCCGTCGTGAATGGCGGCTGCTGTATAGACACGAGGCTCCGGCATGGGCTGGAGCTGAAGGGGCTTGATGGAGTCGGTGTCAAGATCTATTTCGAACAGAGAGTTGTGAAACTCGTGGAATCCGTATCCTCCGAATGCATACCCTTTCCGGCCATCAACGACAAACGCGTGATTGCTGTGTGCCGCGCCGCTTGGACTGTCGGGTCCCTCCGTCCATCTCTTCGTGCCATCAAGGTCGAATCGTGAGGTTGAACCGCGCAGCAGATCGAATGAAAGAAGAGTGTTGCTGACTGAATCGTGGAGCAGATAGTTGGATACTTTCATTACTCTGCCGTCTCTGTCGACTGGAATTTCAATTGTGTCACCACTTGTAGTATTCCAGACAGTGATTTTGTCGGATGCTGTTATGTAGAAGTTTGAGGTGGAGGGATCGAATGTAGACTGGATCCTGTCGGATGATGACATATGGTATATTTTGCGCCATATGGTATGTGTGTCGAGCAGCCATTTCGGATTTGAAGCCAAGGCCGGGAGTCCGATTGTGTTGTCGCGGCATGTATCCGAAGAATGTTCTTTCAGTTCCCAAAATGCAACGTTGCGGTTGTCGGAATATATCCTTATATCGCGAATCTCCATTGGCGGGGCATAATTAGAGGCGTGTTTGTCGGTATTACCAAATGTTACAGTAGCGTAGGATATATTGTCGAGTGGGGCGCGGAATGAATATACGGTGCTGTCGATGGATAGCGTTATCAGGTCTTTTGTGTTGTTGAGAGTTATTCCGATGCGGTATATTTTTTCCTGATCGTATGAAATCCGTCTTTCGATGGGGTAAAATTTATCATTGATTATCAGAGTGGGGTAATGTCCGTTTGGTGCAGCCGATATCATGAAGCGGATAGCGGTGTTGTCAGATCCGGTTATCGCGCATACCTGACCGTAACAGTCGTTTTCGTATAATGACATATCGAATTTCAATATGAAAGAGGAGCTGTATTGGAAGGGTGATTCGCCCAAAGATAATGATGTGCGTTGTGATGCCGGCATGCTGTAGGATAGAAATCTGATCCCGTAATCCATGCCATAAACGCTTGCGCCGTTGAGCCAGAGCAATACAGATAATATGGTGAAAAGGACGTGAATTAGTGCTTTAGGTATTTTGATAGACATGCGTTCGATGACTTTAACTTTAAGATGGTGTTTGATAATGGGACTATAATCTGTGGGCGCATTATGGTTCCATTAAAGTTTCGTTTCTTTATCAAGAGGGAGTATTGGACTGAAAAAGTTACCATCGCCTTTCCGTATTTGTTATAAAACGCCCTCATAGGCAAAATTAGCAAATTTGGCTCTATTAGGACGCGTAGTTTGGAGAAAACGATGCCGTTAATCGCTGTTAATCGTTTTTAATCGGTTGTTTATCGCTGGAATAATCGGAAATTAATATGCCGAGGGATAGATTTGCCGCACTGAATTATGTATTTATCAATATTAGCTTATGAATCTGAATTTATGCCCGATGAAAAATACGGTGCGGGGACTCGTGTCGGCGGCTGTGCTGCTGGCGTCTATGCCGCATGTATTTGCTGCGAAGGTCGAAAAGACTCTCGGCACATTCTTTGAACAGACACAGGCCACGCGCTTTGGTGCGGACGGCGATTATGGATTCCAGACCTATATCAAGGGTGCCGGCATAGATGCTTCCGGCTCTGAAAAAGCCAATATAGTGCTTGAGATGGAGTACTATATAGAGAATCTGGACAATCCCGGAAATCTTGCCATCATAGACAATGCCACATTTAATCAGATCGAGGTGGCCAATACGCTCGACAATGGTGCCACTCTCATCAGTTGGCCGATAAAGGGGCTTGTGGATTCAGATGGAAATCCTGTGAAGTCAGGCGTGTGGAATAAGCTGCGCCTTAAATTCTCGGAGTCACGCGGAGGTTCAGGAATGGACCTGACAAGTCCTCTGGGTTACTTCCGTTGGTGTGTGGCCCACATACATGAACCGGAGGTTCCCGATGATTACCAGATACGTCTCAGGAATGTGCGTCTGGTCGACAGTTCGCAGTTGGTTGATGAAGATGATGGTCCGGTATATGACAATACCGACTATCTTGCCGCTGAGATACCGTATACGCTTGATGGCACGCTGACCGGCACTGTCTCAGGAGGGTTCTCTGTAGGTAAGGTGCTGGATAATCCTATCGATGTGTCGCATCACGATCCGAAGATGCTGTATCTGCAGTTTGACGCGGAGATCGAGGAGGGCACTCCGGGCGACATCAATGTACTGAAGACTGCACCCGGACAGATAGAACTGACCAGCGGCGGACGTCCTGACACGAATGAACTGTGCTTCAATATCAGTTCTCCTGACTGGAAAACGGGCAAGCACACCTATTCTCTCGCGTTTACTACTGCCAGCACTACAGGTGGAGCCATAGATTATGCTGCCATCAACTATATGCGTATCTATGTGGTGAGAATACCGGAGACGCTCAACCGCCTCAGCATGAAGGTTAGCAATGTGAAGATTATCGACAGGACCAACAGTACCTCGCTGCCGACATTGTTTGGCTCTGGCATGATGTTCCAGCAGCGGAAGCCTATGAATATCTGGGGATATACCGGAGCCGGACGTGAAATAGGTGTGAAACTTTACCGCACCGGTGAGTTGATAAGCTCAGTATCGTCTACTGCAGGGTCGGATGGACGCTGGAGCGTGTCGCTTCCAGCACAGGATGCATCGTTTGATAAATATGCAATCGAGGTGATCGAGGATGGCGAGGTGATACAGACTATCGACGACATACTTGTAGGTGAGGTATGGGTGGCCGGCGGACAGTCGAATATGGCACTTACCGTCGGGTCTACCCAGCAGAGTGCCGAGTTGATGGCGGGCGCCGACAACGACAACATCCGCTTCCTGTACATGCCCACCTATCCTTATTCGGGTAATGGCAATGGGGAGATGCCTATAGAGCCTACGCGCGATATAGCCGGCGCATATTGGGGACATGGAAACAACGGTACGCAGGTGGGCAGCGTCTCAGCGGTGGCATACCTTGCAGTAAAGGAGTTGCAGGAGCGTCTTGGCATTCCGGTCGGTTTCCTATATACTGCAGTAGGTGGATCGGTGATTGAGGCATGGCTCCCTCGTGAGGAACTTGATGCGAATGCCACGCTTGTTAATGAACTCAACCGCCGTGGTCTATATTTCGACAAAGATTTCTGGGTGAATGCCTCGACTACGGTTACTGCTCTATATAATCAGAAAGTAGGTCCACTCGCCGGATTCAATGTCGCGGGAGTGCTATGGTATCAGGGAGAGAGTAATTCGCAACGCCCCGAGCTATATGCCGATGAACTGCTGACTATGAAACGCGGCTGGGAGCGCACG
>CANPDS010000138.1 GCA_947573015.1 uncultured Muribaculum sp. | reverse complement strand
TTGACGGCGATGATTATATTTCGCTGACAGATATGGCTAAAAGCCAACTGCAAGAACATATAATATTCCGTTGGCTCAGTCTCAAAGGCACGATTGAATACCTCGGCGAATGGGAGATGCTATATAATCCGGATTTTAATTGTACCGAATTCGGTGCAATTAAAAATGCAGCCGGGAGCAATAATTTTGTCCTTTCCACAAAGGCATGGATTGAGCGTACAAACGCTAAAGGCATAATTGCCAAGGCAGGACGCTATGGCGGTACTTACGCGCACAGGGATATTGCGTATCACTTTGGTATGTGGTTAAGCCCAAAATTCCAACTTCTCCTTGTAAAAGAATACCAACGACTTAAAGCCGAGGAACAGCGGCTAATTGGATGGTCGGCGAAGCGTGAGTTGTCGAAGATCAACTACCGCATACACACCGATGCCATCAAGCAGAACCTTATTCCGGCAGAGGTCACAAAAGCACAGGCGAGCATCATTTATGCCAATGAAGCGGATGTGTTGAACGTGGCAATGTTCGGTATGACTGCGAAACAGTGGCATGAGGCTAATCCTGATTTGAAAGGCAATATCCGCGACTATGCCTCGGTCAACGAACTTATCTGCCTATCCAACATGGAAAGCCTCAACGCTGTGTTCATAGAGCAAGAACTACCACAATCAGAGCGACTTATAAAACTCAACCAAATCGCCATCCATCAAATGAGCGTGTTGGAGAATGGCGATAATGATAGAAAGTTATTGAAATAATAAACGGCAAAACAGACGATGATTAAAAATGAAGATATAAATGCACGGGAACCAAATCCTAATGATATTTATCCTGTGCAGAATAGCAATCAAGTAACTTATATAAAGCCGACAATCAAAAATCCGAATATCATAGTTGGTGAATTTTCTTATTTCAGTGATATTGACTTTGAAAGTCATGTCATACATCACTATCCGTGGATTGGAGATAAACTCATTATAGGTAAGTTCTGTCAGATTGCAGCAGGTGTGAGGTTTATAATGAATGGTGCTAATCACCAAATGAACTCTGCATCAACATATCCGTTCTATATATTCAATGGATGGAGACAAGAACTCCCTCAAAAATCTGAATTCCCATATAAGGGAGATACCGTGGTGGGTAATGATGTATGGATTGGCCAAGATGCAACTATCCTACCTGGAGTAAAAATTGGAGATGGTGCAATAATAGGAACGCAGAGTATTGTGGGTAGCGATGTAGAGCCTTACGCTATTGTTGCAGGAAATCCGGCACGGCAAATAAGAAAGCGTTTTGATCAAGAACTGATAGAACTCCTGCTTGAACTGCAGTGGTGGAATATGGATATACCGCAGATAAAAGAATTTATACCAATACTATATAATAGTGATTTGCAATCGGTAAAAGAACAAATACTTAAATTCCTAAAACGATAGTTTTTTCATAGTTCATTGAGCATCCTCCGACTGTATACTTCAGACCATAAAATGAGGCTGTTACAGTCGTGTGGTACAATAATAGTACAAAAGCGGTGTCATTTCTCTCGGATTGTTCAAAGGCAGAAATAGAAAGCCACTTGGGTAATGGTTGGAATGATGATGTAATTGATAGTGAATGGGCGAAAATCTACTGTCCTGTTATCTCTTTTATGTGGCTTACTGCGGATTAATATATCATAACGAAGCGACAGAAAATGTTGCGGGTTAGGGCGTTGCTGACGGTCACGCACGGAGTGCTTGTCGCAGAACAACAATCTCCATTTCCGGTTAAGCGAGTTTTAAATGAAAGAGCCATATATCGAATCGGGTCTAAAGCAATGCCCTCCCGGTCAATGGATGCCGTATGTGACATCATGGCCGGGAGGGCATTGTCTTAGAAACTGTTTAAAATTTATTTCACTTTGCTTTTGAGCATCTTATTGATGCTATTTTGCTCGTTCTTCAGTCATATTCCTTCATCACAAACAAAATATCATTCGATAATCCATCTTAAAATCTACATCAAATAAATTTAAACAGTTTCTTAGAGTAATCTGATTACTTGTCAGTCGACAATATTCTTGGGCAGAATAGGCATGGCGCCATTCTGAGTGCATACAAATGCCGATGTCTCTACTGCGAGACGATGAGCATCAGCCACGGTCTTCCCCTTAAGGATGCTGGCGATAAAGGCCGCCGTGAACGAGTCGCCGGCACCTACCGTATCAGCCACCTCCACCTTTGGTGTGGGAAGGAATGACACGTTGCCTGGGGTAAACACATAGCTGCCGTTTATACCGCATGTAAGTATCAGCATCTTGAGGTTGTACTTGCCGAGTAGAATCCAGCATTTATCCTGCAAGTCAATACCGGGATAGCCAAACATACGGCTCACAGTAACGAGCTCCTCATCATTGATTTTAAGGATATTGCAGCGTTCCATGGAGTTGCACAGAATATCCTTATTGTAAAATCCCTGACGAAGATTGACGTCAAACACCACCAGCGGCTCGTTTCCAGCCGGGATAGCGTCGAGAAAACGGTTGATCGTCTCGCGCGACACAACATTGCGCTGTGCGAGCGAACCAAAACACACCGCCTTGCTTCTGGCGGCAAGCTCCTCGAGTGCCGGAGTGTAAGGTATATTATCCCATGCCACATTCTCCTTTATGTCATACTGCGGTATGCCTGCCTGATCTATCTCCACCTGCACGGTGCCGGTGGGATAAGGCACTGTCTCAATCCGTTGGTTGAGCCCCTTCTCCGTAAAATTAGCGAGTATCTCTTTGCCAAGCGCATCATCGCCTACGGCACTCACCACGCAGCTCGGCAATCCGAATTGCGATACATGGTAAGCAAAATTAGCAGGCGCACCGCCTATCTTCTTTCCTTCGGGGAGCACATCCCATAGGGCTTCGCCCATTCCTACTACGATGTCATTCATGATAGTGAAACAATTAATAAACTGATTTATTTCAAAAATATTAGAATCTTTATTTCGGCACTGCAGAAACATACCTTGGGGCGTCCGCCAGCAGTTAGGAGGAGAGGGCTGACGCACCAAGGTGCGTTCCTGCAGTGAATGTTTATAATTTGTTGTCCGTCTGAGCAATAGTATGTTCAGGCCTTTATTTTCAATGTGTAATACATCAGATATACCACACCGGCCGTCATCACACCTACAGCACCGGCCTGCCCTACAGCATCGGCGGCAAACCCCATCGCCAGAGGGAACACAGTACCACCGAAGAGGCCCATGATCATCAGGCCAGACACCTCATTTTTCTCACCCGGCGATGCAGTGAGTGCCTGCGAGAATACAACAGAGAACACATTGGAGTTGCCGAAGCCGATAAGCCCTATGCCTACATACAGTCCGGTAAGAGTATCGCACATGAACAGCATCCCCATGGCAAGCAACATCATGGCCACGCTGAATCCAAAAAACAGTTTCGGCGACACAGAGCGCAGGATAAACGCACCGAGGAAACACCCGGCAGTACGGAATATGAAATAGACACTGGTGGCGAATCCGGCCTCCTCAAGCGGCAGCCCCAGACGCTCCATTATAATCTTGGGAGCGGTGGTGTTGGTGCCTACATCAATGCCCACATGGCATATTATGCCGAGAAAACAGAGCATCACAAACGGACGTCCCAGTAATTTCAAGCATTCCCCTACCCCCGAAGCCTTGTCGGGACGCTCTTCTGCGATTGGAGTAGCTGCGAGCACCGATATTGCAAGCAGACTGACCACCGCGTATATTATAAACAGCACACGCCATCCGAGGCCGAAAGTAGGCATAAATGTAGTGGCGCCCCATGCAGCTATAATCGGAGCGAGAAACGAAGCTATGGCCTTTACAAACTGTCCGAATGTCAGGGTAGAAGCCAGTTTGTCGCCGCTTATAAGATTGGTAACAAGCGGATTGAGCGAAGTCTGCATGATGGCATTGCCTATGCCAAGCAGAGAAAACGAGAGGAGCATTATTACATAGCCCTCGCCAAGCATCGGCATAAACAGAGAGAGGGCAGTCACCACAAGACTTATCAGCACCGTCTTCTTACGCCCGATCTTATTCATAAGCATCCCTGTAGGCACTGAAAAAATCAGAAACCAGAAAAATACGAGAGATGGGAAAAGATTGGCCTGCGAATCGCTGAGCGCAAGATCTTTCTGTACATAATTTGATGCAGTTCCCACCAGATCGACAAATCCCATGGCAAAGAAACAGAGCATCACCGGAACAATCTGCATTAGCGATGTTTTACGGTCTACGGCAAGAGGTTGTGACACTTCCATATAAGTATTGTTGTTTATTTTTGAGTTGATATATTTTTTAATCAATTATTATCAGTTTACATAGAGTAGATCCTCACATTTCTGATGTCAGCCTTGCCACCAACGGCACTTACTGTCAGTGATGAATAAGGCTCTGTGGGAAATACGATATTGGTCATGGCAAACTTACCATCCTGCCCAAATATCTCCATACTCGAACGGTCGATAAATATACGCAAGGATATGTGTCCACGGCTATCTTCATCGAATGCCGGAGCTACCGTAACTACAGGGAAGTCCTGGCTGAAATCGGTGATACCGCTATTTATGCGGTCGAACGACACGGTATGCTCTCCCGGCTTATAGCCAACCGTCACATATTCCCCCTTCTCATTCGAAAAGTTGAGCATAACCTCATCAGCTTTGCGGGCATCGATATCAAGAAGTATCTCGCATATTCCACCGTTACCTACAGGCAGCGGTACGACGTTGCCCTTGGCTCCTACCGACATACCCTTATATTTTTTAAACAGCGAGCCTCGCAGCGTGTCCACTTCAGGCGACGGTACCGTGGAAGCATATATCTGCCCGTCGGCACCCTTGAACAATCCCACCTCACGAGGAAGTGTGTTTGCACTCCGGTACTGCACCGTCGGCACCTCAGCGGCATACTGCCAGTTGCTCATCCATCCTATTATCGTGCGTCTGCCGTCAGGAGCGTCGCTCCAGCTTACAGCCGCATAATTGTCCTTGCCGAAGTCGAGCCATTTAGTAGGCACATTTCCTTCGGCATCACGGTCGGGAGTGAAAACAGCACCATCAAAGTCGCCGATAAAATATTGTATCCCGCTGCCTCCGAACGGCCCTCCTGGATTGATATTGCAAATCAGCATCCATTTCTTCAGATCCGTGCCCTCTACCGGAAGTTCAAACATATCCGGACATTCCCATACACCATCCTGACATCCGAGACCTTTGCCGAACACACTTTTGAGCGACCAGTCTTTCAGATTGGGAGAGGAGAAAATAAGCATCTCATGATCAAGCGGATGAGCCAGCAGAAGATTCCACTCTCCGGTATGATTGTTCCAGAACATATTAGGATCGCGCGCCTCGCTTTCAAGAGTTATCACCGGATTGGCAGGATAGATATTGAATGTCGCGCCATTGTCGGCACTCCACGCCAGACTCTGTATCTGGCTTACACCAGCCGAGGTATAGAGCGACACGATAGCATCGTCACCGAATCCTGCGGTATTTGCTGTGTCGAGCACAGAGCTGCCGCTGAACACAGATCCAAGGCCGTTGGGTACAATGGCCAGCGGATGGTGGGTCCAATGTACAAGATCAGCAGATGAAGAGTGGCCCCAAGTCATATTCTGCCATTTCGACCCATACGGATTATACTGGTAATACAAATGCCACACACCATCCTTATATACCATACCGTTAGGATCATTCATCCATCCGTAGAGAGGGGTATGGTGGTAGGCCGGGCGATACTTCTCACGATTTGAGGTATCGAATGTATCGGAAACGCAGAACCGGCTCCAGCAAGCATCCTCCTTGGCCTCGCGCACGGTGGCACGGTTTTGCGATGTGACGATATTGAGCACCACATCGTGACCACGGTATTTTTCAAGATCAAGCGGCACCATATAGTCAACCTTCGACTTTGCCAGCCTAACATATACCGTCTGTTCGATCTTTCCATCGACAAGCACATTGACCGTGGCATCATCATTGCTCTCCTGCACCGGCATAAGCAGATAGCGTCCGTCACCCTCCACCCTTACCAGAGTATTGTTCACTCCAAGATGATTCACGGCAACTCCTTCGCCGGCCGAAGCGATGCCCGATGACAGGAGCATGTTTCCCACCACAATCATTGTGGCAATATTAAATTTAGATTTATCCATTGCTTATATTGTATGTTTTACCGGGTATAGAATTCACACCGGAGCAACCTCTACAATCATCATGGTAACGGCGCTCCGCTGTCGGTAATGCAAATCTACTATATCGCAACGGCATGCCCTATAAAAAATCGTGCATAAGCTATCAAAATCGTTGCATCACAACATTTTTAATACGTTAAGCACTATTTTTCATACGATTATCGCTATATTTGCAATACTACAATAGCGACTGAGATAGATTATAGAGGTAAAACCTACCTATTGACATATCATGCAAAAATTCTTAACCTATCTGTCGGTTGCGGCAATGCTCGCAATGGCATGTGCCTGTTCCGACAGCCATAAATATAAGATAGGAGTATCGCAATGCAGCGATGACGACTGGCGCTCGAAAATGAACGACGAGATACACCGCGAAATCATGCTCCATGACGATGCTATAGTGGAGATACGTTCTGCCAACGACAACAACCAACGGCAGATCGATGATATACGCTATTTTGCAGACAATGATTTCGACATCATCATAGTATCTCCCAACGAAGCCGCAGCGCTCACGCCTACTATAAATAAAGTGTATGCCGACGGTATGCCCATCATCATATTCGACCGCGACATAATCGGCGACTCCTACACAGCCAATATCGGAGTAGACGACCAGGGTATAGGCCGTGAAGCAGCCAACTACGCGTTCCACATGCTCGGACCGGCTCCCGAGGCCATCGAGATATGCGGTCGCACCGGCTCCACTCCGGCCGAGAAGCGCCACACAGGCTTTGCCGAGGAGTTCGGCCGAAAAGGAGGCAAGTTACTGGCAAGCGTGTCGGGCAAC
>CANPDS010000137.1 GCA_947573015.1 uncultured Muribaculum sp. | reverse complement strand
TTTTTTATACCTTTGCACCACGATTCATAAAGAATCGTCTGATATGTCCTATAGATTCCTGACCATTTCCACATCTCGCGACACTATTCAAAACTTCGCGTTTAAAGAAAATTGGAAGAGCACACAATAAGCTCACATTCAGTCCGTAAGCCCAATATCAGCTAACTACGGATTCCCACCATACTACGTTACCCCAGTTCATCATCATCCTGCTGATATCCTGACCTCCAAAAGATCAGGGCCACAAAATTTGTGGTGCCACCATCCGGCAGTCCGACCTACCCATCTTCGGGGCATCACGGTCCAATACCCATTCATTTTTCCACATTTCCCTTATGAACAATTCCAGATTGCTCACAGGGCTTCTTGCTATGGCCCTGTGGAGCGGTGGAGTATGTGCTGCACAAAATGCAGCAAAACTCATCACTCTTGAAGAAATTTTCGAAAGTGCCGAGAATGCCGCCGTACAGCTACGTCCGTCATTCACAGCCGAGGAGGAAGCAAAACGCGAAATTGCCGTCGCTCGCAATGGCCTTCTTCCCGAAATCAACGCAAACATGTCGCTCAGCTACATCGGCGACGGATTTACAACAAAGCGCGACCTATCCGACTATCAGAAAGCTCCTATACCACATCTCGGCACCGGACTGTCGCTCAATGTCACTCAACCGGTCTACACCGGCGGTGCCGTCACATCGGCCATAAAGCTCGCCGAGCTAAAGTCGACAGCCGCACGCTATGCAACTGAGCTCAACCGCGACAACATCCGCTTCCGCCTGACTGGCTTCTACCTCGACCTTTACAAATACTCCAACCTACGCAGTGTAGTCAACGCAAACATCGAGCGTGCACGCAAAGTGCTCGACGAAATGAAAGCACGCTATGAGCAAGGAGTAGCCTTACAGAACGACATCACACGCTACGAGCTGCTGGTGTCAAATCTTGAACTGCAACTCGTGCAGATCGACAACACACTCGACATACTCAACACAAATCTTGTGGTAACAGCAGGACTCCCCTCCGGAACCATCGTGCAGCCCGACTCGACAATCCTCGCACGCTCACTCCCTGCCAATGGCGAACAATGGTGGCAACAGGAAGCCGACCGATGCGCTCCATCGCTCAAAATAGCACGCACCGGAGTCGACATCTCACGCAAAGCCGAAGACATAACCCGCGCCGAACGCCTCCCGAAAATCGGAATTCAGGCGGCATGGACCATCGACGGACCCATCCTCGTTGAAGTTCCACCAATCGATCGCAACCTAAGCTACTGGTATGTCGGAGTCGGCGTAAGCTACAACCTATCGTCGCTGTTCAAGACCAACAAAACCATGTCGCGCAGCAAAGCAGCCACCCTGCATGCCGAGCAACAACTCGATGCCACACGCGAAAATGTCGAACTTGCCGTACGAGCCGATTACATACGTTACCTCGAAGCATACGAAGAGCTCAAGACCCGCCAGAAAAGTGTAGAACTGGCCCAACGCAACTACCGCACGACATCCACACGCTACTCGGCCGACATGGCTCTCATCACCGATATGCTCGATGCCGCCAACTCATGTCTCGATGCCGAGCAACAGCTTGTCAACTCACGCATCAACATCATATATTATTACTATAAACTCCAATTCACCTCAGGAACGCTATGAACCACAATACAAAAAAACGACTCTCCTACATCATCACAATCGCCGTCATAATCGTTGCCGCCATTTGGGTATGCAGCAAGTTTATCCACCTCGGCAACGTAGAGTTTACCGACAACGCTCGCGTGGAGCAGCAGGTAGTGCCAGTCAACAGCCGCGTACAAGGCTACATAAAGGAGATACGTTTCAACGAATTCCAGCCGGTAAAAAAAGGTGACACACTTGTGATTATCGACGATGCCGACATGAGGCTGCGTGTGGCACAGGCGCGTGCCGACTATCAGAACGCTATGGCAGCACGCTCCGTTGCCGACCGCTCCGTCGGCGTAGCTTCAGCCAACGTCGCCGTCACCGAAGCATCAATCAACGAAGCCAAAATCGTGATGGAAAACGCGGCAACCGACTTCGCCCGCTATACCAAGCTCCTCGAACAAGATGCGGTCACACGTCAGCAATACGATGCTGCCAAGACCGACTACGAAGCAAAAAAAGCACGTTACGAAATGCTTGCCCGACAGCGCTCAGCCACATCATCGGTTGTAGCCGAGACCCAGCAGCGCATCGCACAGAACGACGCCGGAGTAGAACTCGCACAGGCTCTTCTCGAAACCGCCGAGCTCAACCTTTCCTATACCGTCATCCTCGCACCATGCGACGGCTACACATCGCGCAAGCACATACAGGTAGGGCAGCTCGTACAACCCGGGCAGACACTTCTCGACCTCGTGGATTCTGCCGACATTTGGGTCACTGCCAACTACAAGGAGACGCAGACCCACCACATACTCCCCGGCTACGACGTCGATATAAAGGTCGATGCAATCCCAGGAGTCACATTCCACGGCAAAGTCCAGGCTCTATCAAAAGCCACAGGCGCACGACTCTCCATCATGCCTCAGGACAATTCAGCCGGAAACTTCGTCAAGGTACGCCAGCGCATACCTGTAAGAATCGAGTTCACCGCCGACAACGACCCGACCGATATGGAGCGTCTTCGCGCCGGCATGAATGTGGAATGTGAGGTAAAATACTGATAAAGACAGCATATATGTCCGACTGGCATGCACCTCAGGGACCGTTCAACATCCCTGACGTCCCCGACTACATCCCTCGGCGGCTGAAGCCATGGCTGTTTATCTTCTTCGTGCTTATCATACAGTTTACCGGAGGCATATATCTCGCCGCCGCATCCGACATGGTTGGCACCACAGCCCTTATGCAGGAAGATATTTTGATGGCCGGATACGCACAGCTCGTGGGTATGTCGATCAACTTCGCGGTAATGTTCCGCCTCAAGTTCCGTTTCTCCAACCGCGTTAGTCTGCTCGCATGCTGTGCGGTGCTCATCGCGGCCAACGTAATATGCGCCCACACCGACAGCGTACCGCTGCTCGTCGCCACATGCTTCATCGCAGGATGGTTCAGAATGTGGGCCACATTCGCCTGCAACTCAACCATACAGCTCTGGATCACACCCGTGCGCGACATGGCCATATTCTTCTGCTACGTATATATCATCGTCGACGGTGTGATACAGCTAAGCGGCATCGCCACCGTCTACACAGCATTCTTCTGGCAGTGGGAATACATGCACTGGGTGATGACAGGCCTCCTCGCACTGATGATGGTGATGGTATTGATCCTCGTGAAGCCTGTCAAAGGCCCGATGCAGATACCACTTCTCGGCATCGACTGGATCGGGGCTGGACTTTGGAGCGTGGTGATGCTTTGCTTCACGTTCATCTGTGTCTACGGCAACTTCTACGACTGGTGGCAGGCTACCGAGATACGCGGTGCAACACTCCTTGGTGTAGCCTGCCTCGCAATCAACCTCTGGCGCGCCACTTTCCTCCACCACCCCTACATCTCCATCCCGGCCCTCACCAACCGCAATGTGGTAAGAGCCACTGTGATCTATCTCGTGTTCTTCACGCTGATGGCCACCGAACATGTTTTCGAGCATACATATGCCGCCACCATACTCGGCTTCGATGAGACCAACCTGATCGACCTCAACTGGTATGTATTCGCAGGCATAATAGCGGGCGTCGCAGTAACATACTTCGGATTCGCACTGCGCCACTGGCGCTACAAGACCATGACCGCCATAGCATTCATCCTCGCAGCGCTCTACCTCATCTACTTCTACTTCCTCATCGACTACGGTGTGGAGAAGGAGATGCTTTTCCTACCGCTCTTCCTGCGCGGAGCGGCGGCCGTCATCATATCCACAGTGTTTCTGACATCAATCGTCCAGAGCGGGCTCCACTTCTTCGTGTTCCCGCAGGCACTCACCGTCAACGGATTCACCGGTGCCGTCATGGGAGCCACACTCGGCCCTGCTCTGATAGGCGAATTTCTCAGCCACACCATGGCAAAAAACGCGGCCCTGCTCGGCAGCACACTTACAGCCGCCAATCCAGCCACGGCAACCATGCCATTCGCCCAGCTCTACGGCATGGTGCAGACACAGGCACTCATCGTATCGATGAAAGAGATCTACGGATGGCTCGCAATAATGGCGCTCACATTCCTCACAATCATCGTGGTAAGCTACAGCCCGATACGGCCAGCGGCCATTTTCCCGAAATGGAAGACAATCAGGCGCATACTGCGCCACGGCGTCAAGGCTCAGCTCAAAACCGCCGGATAACCCGCCCTCCGCGCCAACCACCGCAAAAAAAATTCTTGTCAGAGATTTCCTAAATTGCAGTATCATTGCGATTTTAGTTGAGAATCTCTGACAAGAATTTTTTTTGAACAACACTATGGTATCGATAAAAGTTAAATTCCGGGCATCAGCTATTCCCGGCAGCAAAGGCACTCTCTTCTATCAGATAATCTATCGCCGAAAAGTGCGCCACATCACTACCGCGTTACGCATCTACCCGTCCGAATGGTCATCACGTCTATCCATGCCCGCAGTGACAGCAGAATCGCCACGCTACAACGACATAGCCCGTATACGCACAGAAGTGCGCCACGACATAGCGCGCATCAACCGCATCATCAGGCGCCTCAGCGACGAAGAGATTAATTTCGACATCGACCACATCATCGACTCATACCAGCAGCTCATCCACGACATTTCCATCACAAACTTCATGGAAAGCCTGATCGCAAACATGAAGATCAACGGACGCATACGCACTTCCGAGACCTACCGCACCACACTCTATAGCTTCACTACATTCCTCGGAGGCGACATTCTCATCGACTGCGTCACCGCAGAGATGATCGAGGCCTACCAGAACCACCTCCAATGCCGAGGCCTGCTCCCCAACTCCACATCATTCTATATGCGCATACTGCGTGCCGTATTCAACCGAGCCATCGACCGGGGGATGATACCCGACACCAACATATTCCGCCACGTCTACACCGGAGTCGACAAAACAGTAAAACGCGCCCTGCCCCTCAACATCATACGTCGCATACATCTACTCGACCTATCCGCAAATCCGACCCTCGACTATGCACGCGACATGTTCATGCTGAGCTTTATCCTGCGTGGAATGAGCTTCATCGACATGGCATTCCTGCGAAAAAGCAACCTGAAAAACGGCCACATCACCTACCGCCGCCACAAGACAGGGCAGATGCTATCCATAGCCTGCACAAAAGAGATGGAAAAGATCATTCGCAAATACCCTGTCCCTCCTGCCGACTATCTACTCCCGATAATGCGGCGCCAAGTAGCCAACGAGCGCACAGCCTACCGCAACATCAGCTACACCATCAACCGTTCACTCAAAAAAATAGCCGAAATGATCGGACTCGACACCCACCTTACCCTATACGTAGCCCGACATAGCTGGGCATCTGCCGCAAAAGCCAAAGGTATACCGCTGAGCGTAATCAGCGAAGGCATGGGCCATGACTCCGAACTAACCACACGCATCTACCTCGCCACGCTCGACACAACAGCCGTCGACCGCGCCAACGCATTGATTCTAAAGTCAATCTGAGAGCCTGTAAAAATTTAAACCGCCTGCTCTATGTTTACAAATTCTAACAAAAATATGCTTCCACGCAATCATTTCACAAACATAAAACACTAATTATCAGTAGCATACAAGTTTCTAAGGCGCATCCGACCCACACCATGCACTTGCATCAGCTGTCAGTCGCAGCCTCGCGCCACAACATTCCACTATCAACCAACACTTTACCACATATCATCCAAATGAATCATCACGCATATCCACCCCCCGAAACGGCCAAACAACCCTCACAAACCGCCATATCAAACACACTTGCTACATTTTTTTTGATTTTTTCGGTTAAACCGGTTAGCATCCACCCCACATCGGTTGTCTTATAAGTAATTCGCTGAATTATCTCATATTGTATACGGACGCTCATCCTCCACCATCATCCATATATAATATATATGTGTAGTTCACCGACCGATTACCGATCAAACTATATTTATTGCAATGAAATTTCTCTCTTCCATACGGCGTAAAGCCATCGCGGTCAATGCAGCGGCCCTACTTATGGCTCAGTTGCATGCATTCGCCGCATCATCATCTGCCCGGCCCAACATCTCCGGACAGGTCACTGACAATGCCGGCAAGCCATTGTCAGGCGTTGTCGTATCCGATGGAAAGGAGATAGCACTCACCGACTCCGACGGACGCTACTCAATCACCTCCGACAAATCTACCGGCAACGTATGGGTAAGCATCCCTCGCGGCTATGAGGCTCCACTCTCCGGCAGCCGGCCACAGTTCTTCGCATATCTCTCCGACTCCGTATCCATCTCCGAAACCCACGATTTCAAGCTCACCCCCGTAACCGACCCCGACGACTATGTGCTCCTCGTATTCACCGACACACACCTCGCCGGACGTCGCGCCAACAAAGATGTAGAGCAGTTCCGCTCCCGATTCGTCCCCGACTTCAACGCCACAGTCGCCGACTACCGCGCCAAAGGCAAGCACGTATACAGCGTGGCCCTCGGCGACCTCAGCTGGGACCGCTTCTGGGGCGACAACAAGTTCGGCCCGGCCGAAGCCGCCCGCGAACACGACGCGCTCCAATGCACAATGTTCCCCGTGATAGGCAATCACGACTACAACCCGTTCGTCTCCGGCGACCATCCATCGGAAGAGACATTCCGCCAGACATTTGCCCCGACCTACTACTCGTTCAACCTCGGCAAGGTACACTACGTGGTCCTCGACGACATGGTGCAGATCAACAACGGAGCCACACCATCCAAGATCGGCGACCGTGAATACAAGACACGACTCGACTCAGTTCAGATGCAATGGCTGAAGGCCGACCTCGCAACTCTCCCCGACCCCTCAACTCCCATAGTCATCTGCACACACGTGCCATTCTACAAGACACCGTCGCTCCTACCCGACGGCACTGC
>CANPDS010000136.1 GCA_947573015.1 uncultured Muribaculum sp. | reverse complement strand
AATCATCTGAAATTATGCACCCGGATAGTATAAAATAATTTTCAAGACTTACTTACCACGGTATTTTGAGCATACCGCATACAAAGATATGAATTTTGACAGGTAATATAAAAAAAAGAGGTCTGTTTAAAACAATCGTTTTAAACAGACCTCCGATGCTGTATTAAAAATTACCTCAAGAGGTTGTGAAAAGTTGATTCCACCGCCGGTATCAGTAGGCGAACATGGGATATCCCTCCATTGTTGAGTTGACCTTCTCGCGGACAGCTGCTATCACCTTTGGATCGTCGTGGTGGGTAAGGACGGTGTCGATCATCTCGACAATGTCGCCCATGAGGTCTTCCTTGGCACCACGTGTGGTGATGGCCGGTGTACCGAGGCGTATACCTGAGGTCTGGAATGGTGAGCGGCTGTCGAAAGGCACCATATTCTTATTGGCAGTTATGTCGGCCTCCACAAGCACCTTTTCAGCCACCTTACCGGTAAGATCGGGGAACTTGGTGCGGAGATCTACGAGCATGCAGTGGTTGTCGGTACCGCCAGAGATGATCTTATAGCCCTTGTCGATAAGGCCTTGAGCCATAACGGCAGCATTTTTCTTCACCTGAGCCTGATAGTCGCGGTAGCTTGGCTGGAGTGCCTCACCGAATGCCACAGCCTTGGCAGCGATGACATGTTCGAGCGGACCACCCTGAACACCGGGGAACACAGCCGAGTCGAGCAGTGCCGACATCTTGCGGATCTCACCCTTGGGATTGGTTTTGCCCCAGGGATTCTCAAAGTCTTTGCCCAGAAGTATGATACCGCCACGGGGACCACGGAGAGTCTTATGGGTGGTGGAGGTGACGATATGGGCATATTTCAATGGATTGTCGAGCAATCCGGCAGCGATAAGACCTGCCGGGTGAGCCATATCGACCATGAATATCGCACCGATCTCGTCGGCGAGACGACGCATGCGAGCATAGTCCCATTCGCGGCTATAGGCGCTGGCACCTCCGATGATCAGCTTCGGACGTTCGCGGCGAGCCACTTCCTCCATCTGCTCATAATCTACGAGGCCGGTGTCTTCCTTCACATTATATTCAAGAGCCTGGAACATAAGGCCGGAGAAGTTGACAGGGCTACCGTGAGAAAGGTGGCCACCGTGAGCAAGGTTGAGTCCGAGGAACTTGTCGCCGGGCTTGAGACACGCCATGAATACAGCCATATTGGCCTGCGCGCCAGAATGGGGCTGCACGTTGGCATACTCGGCACCAAAGATGCTCTTGATACGGTCAATAGCGATTGTCTCGGCCTCATCCACCACCTGACAACCACCGTAGTAACGGTGGCCGGGGTAACCCTCGGCGTATTTATTGGTAAGGCATGAACCCATGGCCTGCATTACCTGATCGCTGACAAAGTTTTCAGAAGCAATAAGCTCGATACCATGGCGCTGACGCTGATGCTCACGCTCGATGATGTCGAAGATGGCGTTGTCTCTTTCCATTTTGTTGTGATTGATTTATTAATTGTTTGTTCTGATTTTTACTGAATCATAGGGTGATAGAGAGCTGCGGCTCTCCTTATATGTCTGGTTGCCGTTATCTCTTTTTCTGACCTTTTACAGACCATCCGAAGCGGCCAAGACAGCGTCCAAGCTCATAGTATCCACCATGGCTGTAGGCCATAAGTCCGGCACGGGCAAGATCGAATGCTCCGGTATCGGGATTGATGAAACGGTCGTCGGCGATCACACCCACCACATCGGCTATAAACATATCGTGGCTGCCGAGAGTCATTACATCGCGCACACGGCATTCGATGCTCAGCGGAGCCTCCTCGATGTAGGGGCATGCCACATTAACACCGCTGACAGGCGTAAGACCGGTCTCGGCCCATTTATCGTAGTCAGCTCCGGAGCGCACACCGGCCCAATCAGTAGCACGCGCCATATCGGCCGTGGTGAGATTGATGGTGAATTCCATCTCTTCCTTGATGATCGGATAGCTGTGGCGTGACCTGCGCACCGATATGTAGCACATCGGAGGCTCGGAACATATGGTACCGGTCCACGCTACGGTGAGCATGTTGTAGCGGTCGGGGGTGGCACCGCATGTCACCAGCGCCGCCGGCACCGGATATATCATATTGCCGGGTTTCCAGATCTGCTTCATAGCCATTACTTTATATGCGCATGGGATGCTGTAACGGAGTGTCCGCAATAATAACAGCGTATCACTCGATGTTTAGGATCGATGAGATCGAAACGCGTGCGCATCGGTTCGTTATTGGTGATGCACTTCGGATTGTCGCACTTCACGATGCCCATTATGGTCGACGGGAGCTCAACGTGGTATTTCTCCACCACCTCGAAGTCGCGTATGATATTGATCTTGGCGGTAGGGGCAATGAGGGCAATGCGGTTGAGCACATCCTCAGGGAAAAATGTGTCGGCAACCTTGATGATTCCCTTTGTACCAAGCTCCTTGGAGTCGAGGTTATTGCCTATGGTCACATGCTTGTCGAGGCGCTCGATGCCGAGGATTCTCACAGCCTCAAACAGCACAGACGAAGGTATTCGGTCGATAACCGTGCCGTTACGCAGTGCCGCTACGGCGAGTTCTTTCTTTGATGACATAGCTATTGGACGATTGTGAGTGATGATTTATTTTTCTTCCGGAATATCGATGCCAAGCGCACGGCATATGATAGCCTGACGTGCGAAAAGTCCGTTCTTCGCCTGCTGGAAATAGTAGGCCTTCGGGCTGTCATCGACATCCTGGTCGATCTCGTTTACACGAGGGAGCGGATGAAGCACACGCAGATTCTCCTTTGAGTCGTCGAGCATGGCTGCATTCAGATTGTAAAGATTCTTTACTTTCTCATATTCCATTATATCTGTGAAGCGCTCACGCTGCACACGCGTCATGTATATGATGTCGCTTGAATTGATCACTTCGGGCGAGAAGTCCGTAAACTCATTGTAGCGGATGCCTTTGTCGGTACAGAACTGGCGATACTCCGCCGGCATCTGGAGCTCCTTGCAGGCCACGAAATTGAAGGTAGGATTGAAATAGTACATGGCCTCAAGCAGAGAGTGGACTGTGCGTCCGTACTTAAGATCGCCGACAAGAGTGATGGTGAGATTGTCGAGCGTGCCTTGTGTCTTGTAGATTGAATAAAGGTCGAGCATTGTCTGCGACGGATGCTGATGCGCGCCGTCACCGGCATTTATTATCGGCACATCGGTAACTTCAGTAGCATACCGGGCAGCTCCTTCGAGATGATGGCGCATGACGATAAGATCGGCATAGTTGCTCACCATCTTTATAGTGTCCTTCAGTGTCTCGCCTTTCGACGAACTGGTGGTGGAGGCGTCGGAGAAGCCAATCACACGCCCTCCGAGGCGGTTTACAGCAGTCTCGAAACTGAGTCGGGTGCGAGTGGACGGCTCAAAGAAGAGCGTTGCCACCACTTTGCCCTCGAGAATGCGCTGGTTGGGATGACTCTCAAAATAACGGGCCTGGCGCAGAAGGCGCAGGATTTCCTCCTTGCTGATGTCGGAGATGCTTACCAAACTGTCGGGATTCATAGTTGTAAGGTGTAGGATTTCCTCCCTGCAAATTTAAGCATTAGTAGCGGCACTTCCAAAATTTACTTTTGCAACTCACAGGGCGATTGATTATTTTTGCAATCATAACCACACAACCACTTATGGAAGGATACATAGTAAAAGAATACCATGGCCCGGTGAAGCGTTATTGCCAGACATTGCAATTGCGCGACAATCCGGAGCTGATAGCACAGTACCGCGACCGTCACTCACGCGAAAAAGCGTGGCCCGAGATACTTGAGGGCATACGCGAGGTAGGCATACTCGAAATGGAGATCTATATCCGCGGCACTCTGCTTTTTATGATTGTGGAAACACCGGTTGATTTCGACTGGAACAGCGCTATGGCCCGTCTCGCCACACTTCCGCGCCAACAGGAGTGGGAAGACTATATGTCGATATTCCAGAATGCCGGCGCGGGTGCTACCTCAGCGGAGAAGTGGCAACCGATGGAACGGATGTTCCACCTCTACTGAAATCAATACCAGGTGATACCGTTGGAGAAGGATGAGCGCTTGTCGTACTTCAGGTCGGAGAGCATTGATGACTTCACGGATATGTGGAAGTTGTAGCTCTTATATGGGCCTACAGGCACAAAGCTTGCGGTCATGGTGAAACAGTGGAGATCGCGCGAGATATTGCAGTTCATATAGGCAATCTTGTGGGTATCAAAATTGTATGACGCAGAAAATCCGAAATTCCAGTTTTTAGTGGGCTGGATGTTGCCGGAGAATGAAAGGTTCTGCGTGATACGTCCGTCATACTCCATTTTCTGCTTGTTGAAAGCGCCGTATCCGTAATTCACTGAATAGTTGAACGTAAGGTTCCATGGCACACTCCAGTCCATGTAGCCGTCGGCGCCCATCTCCACACCATCGTCCTCCTTGTCGGTAAGACGCCGGCGTGAATTTCCCCGTCCGGAGAAGTTGTCGCCCTCCTCATCGTCGTATTCATCCTCGTCGTCATCGTCGTATCCATTGCGGCGCTTATTGTTCTTGTGCTTATACTTTTCTTTGGCCCGCGTGGTGGTATTGTTATTGAATGTGTATGAGAATGACGTGCCGGTAGATGACAGACGTCCAAGCCCCTTGCCCACTTTCCAGCGCGGCACATTCACACGCACCGGGGTGCCGGTGGGCGACAACTGATATGTGTAGACATCCCAGGTGGCATTGAGGTTAAGATTGAAATTCTTGACCAACCGCAGCATCAGCGACGTGTTGATGTTACTCCAGTTCATCGAGTCGGCGGCAAAATTGTAGCTCTGCGACACGGTGAAATTCTCGATCAGAGATATCTTCTTCTCTCCGGTAGAGTCGGCGTCGCTCTTCACTTTCATCTCCACATTGTTGGCAAGCGACACGCTTACCGATCCTGAACGTCCCGTGCCCGGCACACCATATACGGCATTTGGGAACATAGAGTATTGCCTCTCGACCATCTCGCCCTGGGAATTCATGTAATGATATTTACCATAATAGCCGAAGAAGGATGACCCGAAATCGGGATTACCGGAGAAACTTACGGTCGGGGTGAGCACGTGGCGTATCATCTTCACCTTGTCGCCGAGAAACTTCATGGGCTGCACTGATGGCGTGAGGTTTAGATACTTGAAGACACTGAATGTGGCCGACACAGGCACAGAATGGCGTGCACCGTTGCGCCAATCCTTAATCAGGCTTTTCTGGAAGAACTGGTCCTGCTTGGCAGTGAGGGAGTTCTGGAACTGTCCGCTATAGCTGAGCTTGATTTTCTCGTACCAACGCTCCTTGCCCACAGCCCTCTTGCGTTTGAACGGGTAGATCTGCGACATCGAAGCCGTAAGATTCGGGAACGACACGGTGAGAGTGGAGTCGGATGTGCGCTGTGCTATATTGGCGGTGGTCGACAGAGACCATTTGGAGTTGGGGAAGCGGTAGGTCATATTGACCGTAGAGCTCTTGGTATTCTCGGTGAACGACGGAGAGTAATAGCTGTTGAGGTCGTTGCGCGAATATCCGGATGAGGTGAAGTTGACCGATGCCGACAGCGACATGTTGGGGTTGGCCTTTGAGTCCTGCGAATGGTTCCACAGCACCTGAAAGTTGGTCTGCTTCGAGTAGTCGGGGTTGCCCTTCTCACCGTATATGGTGGTCAGGTACGACACATTGAACGATCCGTTGTACTTGTATCTCTTCACGTAGCTCGACTGTGCCGTCAGGCCCCACGATCCTTTCGTGTATATCTCGCCGGTAAGAGCGAGATCGATATTGTCGTTGATAGCGAAGTAGTAACCGCCGTTGCTCAGATAGAAGCCACGGTTGTAATCGTCGCCGAAAGTCGGGAATATGATACCTGACGAATATTTCTCAGAGAACGGAAAGTAGCCGAACGGCACCGCCAAAGGGAGCGGCAATCCGGCAAGCACCATATAGGCGGGTCCGGTCACGATATTGCTTTTGGGCTTTACCTTGGCCTTTGTGAGCTGGAAATAAAAGTGAGGATGATCATGGTCGTTGCAGGTGGAGTAGCGTCCATCTTTCAGGAAGTATTCGCCATTCTCCATCTTTTTCGTTTTGCCACCGGTAAGGTAGCCCTCACCCTGCTCTGTGACAACATTAGTGATGAATCCGCGCTGCGACTTGAAGTTGTAGCTCATCGACTCAGACTCATACTCGCCGCTCTTGTCGGTGAAGATTGGCGTGCCAACAATCTCGCCTGATGAGTCGGGTAGCCCGACTGCATACACATTGTTGTTGGCAAGGTCCATCGACACCTTTTGAGCCTCAAGCTTCATGTCGCCATAGTCGAGTTTCGCATCGCCATACATGAATGCGGAGTTACGGCCCACCATGATCATTGAATCTGCCGCTGAAAAATTGACCACGTTATCAAGATCCACCTTCTGCCGGCGTATCATTGACTGGCGTGGAGCCTCCACAGGAATGACCGCAGCCGAAAGCGAGTCGGAATCGACATCGCTGATGAGCGTACGATGCAGGATATCGGCACCGGCGCTGTCAGGTTGTGGAATTTGTGGCACCGGCATATCGGCAATGATCGCTGCCACCTTGGCTGAATCAAGGCCTGCGGTATCGACAGCCGCCGGCGCCGGCAACACCGGTTTGTCGCGCTGTGGGCGCGACGCCGCCACCGCGCTCAGGGCGCAGGCAAGCACAGAGAGTCCGATGTATATATGTGAGCGTGCCAATGTATGTCCAGTCGGTTTGCCTCTGGCCCTGATATGCAGGGCCACATTATGCGTCGCAAAGTTACTACAACCCTCTCATTTATGAAAATCTTTAACGTATATTCCGAAAATTCACAATCCTTTCACCTATCCGCTCCCGACCAAACGACCCGAGCCACATCGACATTCGTGCGATTAAGAGCCTTATTGCCTTTACCATTATTCAAGACGAATCACACATTTGTATAATAGGATATGTCGGCAGCCTCCTCATCGGTTAATGATCGGATTTGGAGGGATTGG
>CANPDS010000135.1 GCA_947573015.1 uncultured Muribaculum sp. | reverse complement strand
CCTAAAATGTAGCATTCCCCGATGCGGCCCTTGTCCGCGGCCGCCACGCAGCCATATGCCAGGTCGCGCACGTCACAAAGGTTGAAGGAACCGCCCATGCCGATTGGCATTTGTCCGTTCATGATTTTGATGACGGTTCCGGTCGTCTCGCCGATGGCGAAGTCCTTCGGGCCAAGAATCCCGCTCGGGTGCACGACGCAGGCCTTCAATCCGCGATGTTCGCACGCGTCCAGCACCTCCTGGGTGGCCATGGCCTTGGAGTGGCTGTAGCTATAATCCATGCCATAGACTGCATAGTGTATTATCTCGTAAATCATCATTATTATCAGTATGAGGTCGACAGAGCTACATTGCGTCTTGTCGTTATGCTCTTTATTGTAGTGGTAGCTGCATTTGGAGCAACTTTTATACATAGTGAGATTCTATCCGTCGGGGTGATATCGTGTTTGCTTGCGGTAGCTTTGGCGATGTCTTACCGTGGAATTAAAGTGCGCCTGAATACATGATTATCGGAGAATGTTTCTGTATGCGAAAAAGATATAATTCTCTGTAAGATACTCTAAAAATTGGAGATAAATGCGCTGATATTGGTCAAAATAGTATAACTTTGTGACCGAAATTCAGCACAATGCAGCAGTGAAACCGAGAATCATACTACTATTTTCTATATTTGTGCAGTTGACGGTCATTTTTGTGATTGCCAAGTGTGCCTTTGTGCTCGTAAATGCTGCTACATATTCCGGTTTGTGCTTAGGTGAGTTTCTGGCTGTAATATGGCATGGGTTACCTATGGATTTTTCAATGGCTGGATACCTTACTGTCATTCCATCATTGATATTGTTGGGCAGTTCGTTTGCTGTATCTGACCGCATTGTCCAGATTATCCGTTGTGTTTTGCGTATTGTGTTGATTATAACAGCTCTGATATGTGCGCTTGCGGTAACTGCCGATGCAATGCTGTATCCCTATTGGGGATTCAAGCTTGACACTACACCACTGTTCTATTTCCTGTCATCTCCTGGTTCTGCAATGGCAAGCGGAGGTGTGTTTGGAGCATCTGTGATGCTTGTGGTGCTCGCGCTGTTGTTTTCAGCATTGCTGCTGTTATGGGTGCGTCTTGTGCCGATTGATGTCATCTCAACCGGCATGAAGCGTATCAAGTGTGCTTTGATTCTATTTGTGTTGACTGCCGCTCTCTTCTTACCTATACGTGGCGGCCTGACTGTGAGCACAATGAATCTTAGCCGTTCTTATTTCAGTGCTGATACGCGCATGAATCATGCGGCGGTCAATCCGCTATTCTCTTTTCTTTATTCCGCATCCCATCAGAATGATTTTGATTCTCAGTTTCATTATTATTCAGAAGATGAGGCAAACGGAATATTGAGAGAACTCAGTCAGAAGTCTTTGGGCGATACTATTGCCCCTCCTCGGTTGTCTACATCTCGTCCGGATATATATCTTGTGATTCTCGAGAGTTTTTCAGCGCATTTGTTGCCATCCCTTGGTGGTGCACCGGTAGCAATGAGGCTTGATTCAATAGCAAGACAGGGATGGTTGTTCACGCAATGCTATGCATCGAGTTTCCGTACTGACAGAGCCTTACCGGCGGTACTTAGCGGCTATCCCGGCCAGCCTACCACTTCTATAATGAAATTTGTAGAAAAGACGGATCGTCTTCCATCGTTACCGGCATCGCTTAAAGAGGCTGGCTATGATCTTTCATATTATTATGGTGGGGATATCAACTTCACGAGTATGAACGCTTATCTGGTGTCATCCGGATTTGACCATATTGTCTCTGATGTTGACTTTCCGGTGACACAGCGTATGAGCAAGTGGGGGGCGCCAGATCATCTTGTGTTCAACCGTGCATTGGCTGATTTGGATGGAAATGCTGATTCTGTGCCGCGTTTCACTGTGATACAGACATCCAGCTCGCATGAACCGTTTGACGTTCCGTTCCGATCTGACTATTCCGATCCGCGCCTCAATGCATTCGCATATGCCGACCATTCTCTGGGTGAGTGGATCGATTCGTTGTCTCGCACTTCCCGTTGGAACCGTTCACTCGTAGTGATAGTTCCTGATCATTTTGCTGTATGGCCAGATACGCTTATGTCTCAGGCTGAACGTCATCATGTGCCACTTGTGATTACTGGTGGAGCCGTCATGTCACCTCCAGAACCCATTGATGACATTGTGGCTCAGACGGATATTGCTGCAACGATTCTCGGGCTATTGGGTATATCATATAACGGGATTCCGTTCAGTCATGATATTTTTGATCCACAGCGCCCTGAGATGGCTTTCTTTAGTGAGGCGGAGCATGCCTCAATAGTCACGCCTGATGGTGTGGCTACGATTAATGTGACCTCTGATGCTGATGAGGAAGGGGATTCTCTTTCACTAAAGGCTGTCAGAGCTTATTTGCAAATACTTTATACCGATTTACAACAGAGATGATAGAATTTCTCTCCCAGATTGACACGCAGGTCTTTCTTTTCCTCAATTCATTCCATACTCCTGCGCTTGACCAGTTCATGATGCTTCTCTCCCACCGATTTGTATGGGTGCCGATGTATGTGATGATTTTCGCCATGGTCGTACACCGTTATGGCTTTGTTGGCGGCATCATTGTGGCCCTCGGTGTGGCGCTTACTGTCACTCTTGCTGATCAGACATGCGCAACTTTGATCCGTCCATATGTGCATCGTCTGCGTCCATCCAATCCAGATAATCCTATTTCGCAGTTCGTGCATATCGTGTGGGGATACAGGGGTGGGAGTTATGGATTTCCATCATGTCATGCCGCCAATACTTTTGCAGTGGCTACATATCTTTCATATGTGTTCCGTCGCCGCCGCTTGGCTGTGTATTCACTTTTCGCATGGGCGCTTTTCAACTGCTATAGTCGCGTGTATCTTGGTGTGCACTATCCGGGCGATCTGATAGTCGGAGCGTTAATAGGTGCGTTGATGGGATATATTTCCTATCGTATCACAGAAATGGTGGGAATCTGGATTTTACGTCATCCTCTCAAACCAAATCATGACACCGTACATATCAATTTCGGATCATTAATACCGGAGATAAATATGAGTAATTCGGTGCTGATATGTGCCACAGGGGTGCTTACTACAACCGTTCTTCTGTTTATCTCTTTATTTGCCTATTTTGCCTGATTCATGACAGTGAATCTTTATCATTTATTGATTGGATACTGTGTATCAGGAATAGTAAGGTAGATATAGGGCTATATTTCTGATAAATTTGTGGATAAGTGGCTGCTTAAAATTCAAGGACATCTATAATAAAAATGAATTTAAGTAAACATTTATCATTATAATGTTTAACTTTGTGGAGTAGCATTAAGAGGTTTTAAGAACCTATCTCAAATTTAATTAGAAATATTATGTTAAAGAAACGTGTGTTCTATTCGTTTGTGGCTATGGCAGCCCTTTCGTTGAACTTGCAATCGTGTGGAGGAAATTCGGCAAAGTCTTCTGGAGAGACTGATGAAGAGATTAACAATGACACTCTTGGAACCGTGGTAACTGTTGTGTCTGACACCATAAATGGACATGGTGTGGCAGATCTCGGACTTTCGGTGCGCTGGGCTACTGAAAATGTCGGTGGCGACAGTACGTATTATGGCTGGGGTGAAATTGAGACAAAACCGGAGTTTACAAAGTATAATAGTGCTTGGGGATTTAAGAGCCTGAAAGCTAATAGTGTAGTCGACAATGGTAATCTCGTTGCCCGATATGACGCTGCATCACAGAATTGGGGGCTTCCATGGCGTATGCCTACCAAAAAAGAGTTGAAGGAGCTGATCAACACCTGCAAATGGGAATATGTCACGCAGGATAGTGTGAATGGTTATAAGGTGACTGGCCCCAATGGCAACAGTATATTTCTTGCTGCCGCCGGTTATAAAAGTGGCTCTGCCATCAAGGAAGCTAATGTTGCAGGTCGCTATTGGAGCGCGAGCCATGGAGCGGGAACTTCATCGCAATGTCTTGATTTCAATGTGCAGTACATGACGATTACTACAACCGATGAGTTACGCATATTCGGTCAGTCAATTCGTGCAGTCACAAAATAGCAGTTTGTTCGGAACAATAATAAAGCCGGGAATGCATTTTTTGCATCCCCGGCTTTATTATTGTTGGTTATCCGTGTATTGACAAGTTCTGTATGGACTATCTCACGATCTTGAAAGTATGCCCATTCTGACGCACTATGATTAGACCCTTTGTTGTGCTCTCGGCACGGCGTCCGTCGATAGTATAATATTCTGCCGGTGCCAATGGGTCGAATATGATATCGCTATCTTTGACAATATCATCAATGCCTGTTGTGGAACCTCCACGCACTTCAAGGTTCTTTATTTCCCAAGCGCCGCATTGTCCATCTACTGCATTACTGGTGTATGTGAACTCAAAATGTATCACCTCACCAACATATTTGGATAGATCTATCACGCCTGACTGGTTGAATGTCCATGAATTACCTGCTGGCCACTTCACTACGTTGTTGAGCGACTCATTGAAGTGTTCGCCTACAATGCGCACTTCAAAGAAGTCGGTAGGTGTTTTGAGATAATTGACGGCATGTTCAAACTGAAGATATGCGTTTGTATAGTTCGACAGATCTATGTCTGCTGTCTTGAGTGTGCCTTCGCTCTCGTAGCGCACGGATGATATCATTGAGTTGGCTACCCATCCAAATTTTGATTGACGTACCCATACTTTTGAATAGCTGCCGGGAGGTGTGACAATATCTTGAGTGCAGTCATTGTCGGCTTGCATATAATCGGCATAATATATTTGTGGCATACGCAGATAGTGGTCAGGATTGCTCGGGTCCATAGGTGGTGCGGGTGTATATGTTCCACCACCTGCGATTGCTGTTTTCTCAGGATCGAATGCATATGCTGTGCTGTCGCCCCAGAGATACTCGAAAAGATTGGGAAAGTCTATAAATGGGTTGCGGTTGCCCTGAATCTTATAGATAGTGTTGTTGCGGTCAATCTCAACTTGATCTGGCCCGTCGAGGCGGCACCACTCTGAGTAGAGCTTTGCCGACCAGTCGAGCAGAGTCGGATATGTGTTATTATCAAGAAATGCGCTTGAGGCGGCTGTGGCGGCTGAAGTCCATGTCGTGTTTTGCCATGCGGTGATCATATACATATAGCCACGGCAGAAGTCTCCCTTGTATTCATCGATCGGTTCCCAGACTTTAGTCGATAGATGGGTGCCTGTGCCGATTTTGGTATATCCGTCATCGCTCGACACTGAGGCTACTTTATCCATTACGAGATTCGACTTTGAACTGTTGGTGCTGTTGTCGGATGGATACAAGTTGAAGAGGTCGTTGTATTGAGAGTTCTTTGTTCCACCCCACCACGAACTTGGAAAGGAGTGCTCGATATTCATCTCCACATAATTGCCGTTAGTATTGGTGGTGCCTTTTATATCCTTTTGCGGACGGCTGCCACGTTCTCCAACTTCAAATACCAGATCGCTGTAGCGGTTGCGGTATGTCCCGTCGGGGAGTTGGTCGGTTTCATAGAAATACCACCATGTTTTTCCCTGTCCCGGACCGTAGCCTGGTGTGTTTGGATTTTTTATTGTGTTAAATAATGCATCTTTAAGTTCCGCACCTTTCAACCCCTTGGTAGCATCATAATAACCTTCGGGGATTTGTGCCGAAACAAGCGCCGGGGCTGCGATTATGGCTCCGAGCGCGATCAAGTAAAATCGATTCATTCGCTATTGCTTTGTTGAATATGATTGGTTGGGTTAGATGTTGCTTATGCAAAAATAATACGTATTTGTGGATTAAGAGGCATAATGGCAAAAAAAATCCCCCGGGGGCACTATATATGCCCTCCGGAGGATGCCGGTTATTGAGAATGATTGCGTTAGAACACGTAGGTTACGCCGATGCTCATGTTGCCGGTGTTGAAGCTCATGCCGGCAAACTGGTAGTCATGGCATCTCTTATAGCCGAGGAATCCAAGGGCTGCTGAGAATACTACATGATCATTGACTGCATATTTTACACCCGGTTTGATGCCGATGCCCCAAAGTGTGCCATTGATAATTTCGTCACCAGCTACGTCTTCATCAAAGAACTTACCGGTCTGGAATTGTCCGGCGAGGTCTGCATAGAAGCCTACTCTACCAATGTTGACAAATGTGTAACGTACGAATGGATTGAATTTGAGCGATGCGCCATGGATTGACCCTTCGTCGCCTGCTTTCTGATGTGCGTATGCGAGACCAAACTGAGCTGCTACATCCCACTTCTCATTGATGCTGTAGCCAACTTCCGGAAGAACCGCGACACTGACACTTTTTACGTCACCGTGTTTAGTCTGGTTGGCGCTTAACTGTCCGTCGATCCACCATGACTGGGCACTTGCTGAGAGGCCCATTACCACTGCTACGAGTGCGAATAGAAGTTTTTTCATAATAGATACATTTAGAAATTTGGTATATAAATATTGGTAATATAAAGTTGTAATGTCTTTTGAATAAGTAAGTCGCGAAATATAAAATATTTATATACGTAATAATTTTAAGACTTACTTGAGTGTCTAATCTTATTACGCAATAGAGGGAAAAAAGTTCAGTATCTTGTTGGCTTTTCAATGTGGGCATAAATATTGTCATGCTGATTAAGATTTGTTAAACTATTTGTGTAATATTATCAAATCCATTATCTTGCAAACATAAATGCGATGATTGGGAGGCTGTCCTTTTAGGGCGTCGTTGCAGCACATTTCCCAACGCCACTAACCTGCATCGTGATAGCCACGCCTCACAATCAACCATTTACCCACTCTTTAAAACTCACGCATATGAAACGTCTGTTGCTTGCCTCATTATCTGTATCTGTTATTGCAGTAACCTCAGTCTGCCATGCCGACTTGGCTGCTACAAGCGCCAATGCCGCGCCGGGCCATTACCTCGACCTGAAGTGTACGGTCGACAGCGCGCGTCGGGTGATCGTGCTACCGGCAGTGGAGGGTGGCGCAGATGTGGCTGTGGCTATGCTCGACAGGCGCAT
>CANPDS010000134.1 GCA_947573015.1 uncultured Muribaculum sp. | reverse complement strand
ATTGTGGATTGAGCGCGTAAACACGCCGTTATTGCAAGTAGCAATACCGGCGCGTTTAGTGCCCATGTGAGAGTTGTAGTCAACTCCATAAAAGAGTTCGTTGATGCATTCTGTGCGTTTTGCAACGCCGAAAAAGCCACCCATAGAAAGTGAATCGTTATTTTTAGGTTATTTAATCTTCTCTTCAATCCAGCGGCGTGCATTGACAAATGCGTCAATCCATGGTGTAACATCCTCTGAACGGCGCGATGCAGGGTAATATCCGCATTGCCATGGGAAGATGGCGCGTTCGAGATGTGGCATCATGGCCAAATGACGTCCGTCAGCCGAAGCAAGACCGGCAACAGCCGCACGGCTTCCATTAGGATTGGCAGGATATGCGTTGTAATTATACTTTGCCACGATATTATAGCTTGATAATGGCTCAGGCAGATGGAATCGACCTTCTCCGTGAGCAACCCAGATACCAAGTTTTGATCCGGAAAGTGATCCGAACATCACCGAGTTGTTTTTGGGAATGGTAAGGCCTAGGAATTGGGATTCAAACTTGTGGCTGATATTGTGCTCCATCACGGTCTTGCGTTTATGCTCGGGATTGATGAGATTCAATTCAATCATCAATTGACATCCATTGCATATGCCAAGGCTAAGGGTATCAGTACGCTTATAATAGTTTTCCAGCGCAGTCTTTGCCTTTTCGTTCCAAAGGAATCCTCCGGCCCAACCCTTTGCTGAGCCAAGTACGTCAGAATTAGAGAATCCTCCGCAGAACACGATCATATTGACATCTTCAAGCGTTTCACGGCCAGACATAAGGTCGGTCATGTGCACATCCTTTACGTCAAATCCGGCAAGATAAAGCGAATAAGCCATCTCGCGGTCGCCATTCACGCCCTTTTCGCGAATGATAGCTGCACGCACCCCACTCTTTCCATCGCGACGCAACGACAGACCACGCGAAGCAAGTGATCCCTTGAACCCTGATGGGAAACGATAGCGTATGGGCTGTTTCTTATAGTTCTCAAATCTGTCTGCAGCGCATTTTTCACCACTCTGTACTGCATCCATCAAATAAGATGAGCGGAACCATACATCACGTAGATGATCAATAAAGAATATGTGATCGGCATCACGGTGGGTGACTGTAAGCATTCTTTCCTCGGATGGAGATCCAAGCGCAAAGAATCGTGCGCCGGCTGCTTCAAGAGCAGATTCCACACGCTCACACTTGTCATCTGCCACCTGCACTACGAGAGCTGGATTTTCGGCGAAAAGTATCTTTACCAGATCATTCTCTCCCGCGGCAACAAAGCCATCGGTATTGAAGTCGATACCACCATTACAGTTGGCAAATGTCATCTCAAGAAGAGTGGTAATAAGACCGCCGGCTGCAACATCATGTCCGGCAAGCAGCATGCCTTTCTTTACAAGCGCCTGCACTGCATTGAATGTGGCCGCAAATTTAGCGGCATCTCCTACTGTTGGCGCTTCGCTGCCTATGGCATTGAGAGCCTGCGAAAGCGCTGAGCCGCCAAGACACAGAGGCATCCCGGAGAAATCTATATAATATAATGTAGATGGCTTAGGTTGGAGTACGGGAGTAAGGGTGCGACGCACATTGCTTACCTCTCCAGCGGCGGAAATTATCACCGTGCCCGGGGCATATACTTTGTCATCGCCATACTTCTGTGTCATTGAGAGCGAATCCTTGCCCGTCGGGATATTTATGCCAAGAGCGCATGCAAAATCGGAGCATGCCTCAACGGCACGATATAGAGCAGCATCCTCTCCGGGATTCTTACATGGCCACATCCAGTTTGCACTAAGCGACACACTCTTCAATCCATCGGCCATAGGGGCGCCAACGATATTCGTCAATGCTTCAGCCACAGCCATTACCGAGCCTTTTGCCGAATCGATCAGGGCAACCTGAGGAGCATGGCCGATTGAGGTTGCAATACCAGCCTTTCCGCGATAGTCGAGAGCTACAACACCGCAATCGCTTAGTGGAAGCTGAATCTCTCCCTGACACTGTTGACGGGCAACCTTGCCGGTAACCGAGCGGTCAACCTTATTGGTGAGCCAATCCTTACAAGCTACAGCTTCCAAGGATAAGACGTCGGTAAGGTATTCCTCTATTTTGCTCTCATCATATTGAGCATCTTTATATGTGTATGTGACAGTTTTGTCAGTCATGACAGTTTTGGGCGAATTGCCAAACATGTCAGCCATGCCGAGATCGATCGGCTTGACACCGTCGGCCTGTTCAAATACAAACCGGTCATCACCGGTAGTCTCGCCGACTACATAGAATGGGGCACGCTCTCGTTCGGCAATAGTGCGCACATAATCAATATCCTTCTCCTCAATGACAAGGCCCATGCGCTCCTGGCTTTCGTTGCCTACAATTTCCTTCGCCGAGAGGGTCTTATCTCCGACAGGAAGGGCGTCAATGTGAATTTTGCCACCAGTTTCCTCGACGAGCTCAGACAGTGCGTTCAAATGTCCACCAGCGCCATGGTCGTGAATGGAGACAATGGGGTTGCTGTCACTTTCAGCAAGTGCACGTATCACGTTGCTGACGCGTTTCTGCATTTCAGGATTGGCACGTTGCACGGCATTCAATTCGATAGCATTGTCATATTGACCGGTCTCAACCGACGAAACAGCGCCGCCGCCCATGCCGATGCGGTAGTTATCGCCACCCATTACCACAACTTTCTCATCAGCAACCGGGTGTCCTTTGATAGCATCTTTCTTGGCGGCAAATCCAACACCACCGGCAAGCATTATCACCTTGTCATATGCATACTTCTTGCCATTCTCCTCATGCTCGAATGTCAGAAGCGATCCGCAGATCAGCGGTTGTCCAAACTTGTTGCCGAAATCGCTGGCTCCGTTGGATGCCTTTATAAGGATGTCGCAGGGTGTCTGATACAGCCATACGCGTGGATTCATCATCAGTTCCCAGCGATGTTCGGGAGACATGCGCGGATATGAAGTCATATAGACCGCAGTACCTGCAATGGGCAAAGAAGCCTTGCCACCGCCCAGACGATCGCGTATCTCACCTCCGGTGCCTGTAGCTGCGCCATTGAACGGCTCTACGGTTGTCGGGAAGTTGTGTGTCTCAGCTTTAAGAGATATCACAGTGTCAAGATCCTTTACCTCGAAATAATCAGGGCGGTCAGGGTTGACAGGATAAAATTGGTCAACCTTCGGGCCCTCGACAAAGGCTACGTTGTCCTTATATGCCGATACGAGCTTGTTCGGGTTGACCTGCGATGTTTTCTTGATGAGTTTAAAAAGCGACATTGGTTTCTCTTCAATGACAAACGTGCCATTGAAAATCTTATGACGGCAATGTTCAGAGTTAACTTGAGAGAAGCCAAATACCTCGCTGTCGGTAAGAGGACGTCCGAGCTTTGCTGCAAGATCGCGCAGATACTGCTCTTCATCAGAGCTCAGTGCCAAGCCCTCAGCTTTATTATATTGGGATATGTCATCAATATAAACTATTGGATCAGGAGATTTGGCCACCGTGAAAATACGGCTGTTAAGTCCGTCGTATACACGTTGCAACATCTTGTCATAACGGGGAGCCTCCTCGGTAGTGCGAATAAACTCTTCAATGCGGGTGATTCCATCAAGGCCCATATTCTGGGTTATCTCGACTGCATTTGTACTCCAAGGGGTAATCATCTCACGGCGCGGTCCGACGAAACGGCCTTTAAGACTTGTTGCTGCAAGGGGGGTCGCGCCACCAAAGAGCCACGAAAGCTTTTCAGCTTCGGCAGCATCCGGACGGTGGGTGGTCTCGACGGCAATCACAAGATTGGCGCCTTTCTTAAAGAATACAACCATACTCTCTCTATTTCCTAAATGTTCATGACTGGTTTCGAAGCTGCCAGATAAATTCTGGCAACTCATAGTGCTGCAAATTTACAAAAAATCGAGTCATCCACATGATATTTACTGAAAAAGTTGATAAAAGCAGAGGCAAAACAGATCGAAGACTGCCTTAAGCAAGCGAATTACAAATGTTAAATTTGCATTTGGATAAACTTTGGCATACATTTTGCCGTATAAACTTATCGGATATCATAGGCTTAGCGATGCTTATTTGCAGAACTAATAAAAAAGAGTGCGGAAATTTGCATCTTTGCGCCTTTTAGCACTAAATTTGTGCCGAAATTTGTCTAACAAGGCGTTGCATCCTTTCCAGTCAGCGCATCGCCGAATGTCAGCACAACGAATAATCAAACAACAAAATACTGTAAACGCAATGAACGTTACATTAGACAAGACCGACAACGTGAGTGCCGTACTAAACGTGTCGATTGAAGAAAATGACTACAAGCCAGAAGTAGAGAAGAAACTTAAAGAAATAGCCCGCAACGCAAACATCCCCGGATTCCGCAAGGGTCATGTCCCCGCAGGAATGATACAGAAGCGTTTTGGCAAGCAGGCTACATCTGATGCGATCAACGATGTTGTCTATAATGCTGTTGTAGGCTATATCCGCGACAACAAACTTGCCGTGCTCGGACAGCCGGTACCCGTTGATGTAAAGGAGCTCGACCTCGACAATGAGAAGGAGTTTAAGTTCCAGTACTTATTGGCACTTGTACCAGAAATCAATGTAGAGCTCAACAAGGATGTAACCCTCCCCTATTATAAAATCAGCGTGACCGACGAAATGGTCAACGAGCAGAGCGATAAGTTCCGTGAACGTTTTGGCGCTCAGGTACCGGGCGAAACAGTAGAGCCCAATGCTCTCGTCAAGGGTTCCATCATGGAACTTGATGCAGAGGGCAATGTAAAAACCGATGAGAATGCCATCCAGATGATCAATGGTATCGTCGCTCCGATGTATTTTAAGGATAAGGCTGAGGCAGAGAAATTCGCAGGCAAGAAGATCGACGACAAAGTCGTGTTCAATCCCTGGAACACATGCGAAGGCAATGCTGCCGAACTCTCATCAATGCTTGGCATTGATAAGGATAAAGCTGCCGACGTCAAGAGCGATTTCGAGATGACTATCTCGGAAATCATTGTTGTGCGCCCCGCTGATCTCAATCAAGAACTTTTCGACAACGTTCTCGGAAAAGATGTTGCGACAGACGAGAAGCAGTATCTTGATGGCGTAAAAGCCATGATCGAACGCGACCTTGATCATAACAGCAAATATGTATTCCGTGCCGATGCGCAGAAATACATGACTGAGAAATATGGCAACATGGAGATCCCCGCTGAAATTCTCAAAAAGTGGCTTGTCGCTTCAAACGAAGGTATCACTGAAGAAAATGTTGACGCCGAATTTGAAAAGATGCTACCCTCACTCAAGTGGCAGCTTATTAAAGAGCGCATTGCTGAACTTTGCGAAATCAAGATCGAAGAGAGCGACCTAATTGAGTTCGCCAAGATGATCGCACGTCAGCAATTCGCCCAGTATGGCATGACCAACGTACCAGACGATACCCTTGAAGAATACGCAAAGCGTATCCTTGCAGACAAGAACTATCGTCCTCGTCTTATTGAAGAGGTTGGAGACACCAAACTCTTCAATGCTATCGAAGCAAAAGTTACACTCGATGAGAAGACCGTATCTCTCGATGAATTCAAGGAAATCGCCCAGAAATTATAATCTCGACGAAAAATCCTTAAGATATTAAAGAGAGCGGTGCCACGAAATGTGTGCATCGCTCTCTTTTCAACCTACATGGCACTACTATAATAAAAATCTTATTGTATAATTATTTTTATTGAATTTTCATAGAAATATTGTATCTTTGAATAACCAATACGGAGAAGCACTCATTGCATGTCCGTTTAAATTCTGAAAAAAGAATATGAATAACGATTTTAGAAATTACGCGGTAAAACACTGCGGACTCAACGGGCTGGCTCTTGACCAGTATATGGCAGCGACCAACGCCGCCAACATCACATCCAGCTATATCTCCCCCACTATTATCGAGGAGCGCCAGCTGAATGTAGCTCAGATGGACGTATTCTCACGTCTTATGATGGACCGTATTATATTCCTGGGTACAGAAGTCAACGACTATACTGCCAATGTAATCCAGGCTCAGTTGCTATACCTCGACTCCGCAGATCCCGGAAAAGATGTCTCCATCTACATTAATTCCCCAGGCGGATCAGTATATGCAGGTCTTGGAATCTATGATACCATGCAATATATCTCATCAGACGTTGCTACAATCTGTACCGGCATGGCAGCATCGATGGCAGCTGTACTTCTTGTGTCTGGCACAACCGGTAAACGATTTGCATTAAAACATTCCCGTGTAATGATCCATCAGCCAATGGGTGGCGCACAAGGGCAGGCGAGCGACATCGAAATCACTGCACGCGAAATTCAGAAACTCAAAAAGGAACTTTACACTATCATAGCCGATCATTCCGGACAGCCCTTCGATAAGGTAGAGCGCGACTCTGACCGCGACTATTGGATGACTGCTGAAGAGGCGAAAGAATATGGCATGATTGATCAGGTTCTTATCAAAGCCAAACACTAAAATCTGATAATGGCAAAGAAAACGACACCAGTTTGCTCATTCTGCGGAAGACCGGCCGATATGACAGAAGGCATGATACCTTCTGCCACAAACTCCGGCACCTACATCTGCATAGATTGTGTTGATGCAATGGAACAGATGATAAAAGAGGTGCGAAATGAGGGGCAGGTCTCTCCAGCCGGTGAGGCGACGACCCTTGATGATATACCTAAACCCAAAGAGATCCGGGCATTCCTTGACCAGTACGTGATCGGACAGGATGATGCGAAGAAATATCTATCTGTTGCGGTCTACAATCACTACAAGAGACTTGCTCAGGATGCCGATGATGTTGATATTGAGAAAAGCAATATCATTCTCGTCGGTCCTACGGGAACAGGCAAAACATTATTGGCCAAGACCATCGCACGGTTGCTGAATGTTCCGTTCACAATTGTCGATGCCACCGTGCTCACACAGGCCGGATATGTAGGTGAAGATATAGAGAGCCTTCTCACACGACTGCTTCAGGTAGCCGATTATGATGTGGCCAAGGCTGAGAAAG
>CANPDS010000133.1 GCA_947573015.1 uncultured Muribaculum sp. | reverse complement strand
GAGAATCCGCCGTCATGGAAGAGGTTCTGCATAGTTACCTTACGGGTAAGATCGCTGAACATAACGATGCAATAGTTGGCACACTCGTCGGCATCTGCATTACCAAGAGGAGACATGCGGTTGGCGAAGTCCATCAGCGACGACATGCCCTTCACACCGCTGCCGGCGGTAGTCTGTGTAGGCGACTGGGAAATAGTGTTGATACGTACATGCTTCTCACGACCATAAATATAGCCGAAGCTACGTGCTATCGACTCAAGGAGCGCCTTTGCATCAGCCATATCATTATAGCCGAACATCGTACGCTGTGCAGCAATATAGCTCAGGGCTACAATACTGCCGTAGTCAGCAATAGCATCGATCTTCTTTGCAGCCTGAATCATTTTATGGAAAGATACGGCAGAAATATCAAGAGTCTTATTGAGAAGATCATAGTCAATGTCATCATAGAGGCGCTTCTTGCGCACATTGGGCGACATACCGATCGAGTGGAGGACGAAATCAATTTTGCCGCCGAGCACTTCCATCGAACGAGAGAATACCATCTCCAGATCTTCTACATTGGTAGCATCAGCAGGAATTACTTCAGCACCGAGCTTCTCGCCAAGTTTGCTGACATCGCCCATTCTAACGGCTACCGGAGTGTTGGAGAGGGTAATTGTCGCGCCCTCTTCTACGGCACGTTCGGCAACCTTCCATGCGATACTCATATCATTGAGAGCACCGAAGATTATGCCACGCTTGCCTTTCAGTAAGTTGTAACTCATAAGTGTTCTTTCTAAATAACTGCAACCGGACAAAGCAGGAGAAAGAATTTCCGGTGCAAAAATATATACGTTCTTCTGTTTACGGGTGGCAAAGGTACAAATTTCCCCCCATCCGCGCAACTATATGCAACAGATATGACAGCCATAAAGTAGCACCAAGGTGTACAACAGAGAGGTAGAATCGAAAAATTACAATGCATTTCATAACCTAAAAATGGGGAGAAACATGTAATTCCCGACAAAAACACATTTTGCAGGGGCTATCGAACACCAACTATGCCAATATCGAATTTAATCACACTGAAAAGTAGGCTAATACGCTGATATATCCGATTTTCGATAATGCTATCGGTTTGATTTCCAAATCCGGACGCTACGGCGGCACTTATGCCCATAAGGATATTGCGTTCAAATTCGCAAGTTGGATTTCAGTTGAGTTTGAATTATATATAGTCAAAGAGTTCCAACGCCTTAAAACATAGGAGCAAAAAGCGTTGGGTTGGTCAGCGAAGCGTGAGTTGTCGATAAACTGACAAAATTGCAACTATTCCCTTACACAGACATTTCCTCAAGCACGATAAGGATGGAATTATGTGGAGTCACAGTAGTGGCTATCAGCCGTATAGCATGGGCACCCTGTCGGGCGTGCAACTTTTTTGCAAGCACATCGGCTGTCATCGGGAAGTTTCTAACGGCAACCTCCATGGTCTGATAGCGCCGTGGCAATTGCTTGAGTACCGAGGATGCAAACGGAAGCACCTCAATCACACGCCGCCCATCGCCCGGAAAGTCTGGAATTGGATCTGGAGAATAATATAAATTGGTATTCTGATGAAGCCTGAGGGCACCATACCGCGATGAAAGCAAACGCCATGGTGCAACCTTCATCACGGCAGGCCATGGTTCATATAGCCATCCGCCTGCCTCAGGCTCTCCATAATCCACCTCAGCTTCCGCTTCCTCACTTCGGGTAAACATAAATTCACCCTCAGGAGTCACCGCATGAATCAATGGTTCACCGACCTCCGCTCCGGAACGCAAATCGCACTTCACTACCAACTCCTTGCATTCAGTGCTTGTGCCAAGAGCCCAAAGATCAGTCACACCGGGCAGATCGCGCAATGTCTGTGTCACATCGAGCATAGGCGACATCTTCACGATAAGCGTATCCATCTTAGATCTAATATCCGACAACATAGCCACAACATCCGGCTCACAATCCGATAGGCCGTACACCCTACCCCCTTTGGCATCACGCCGTGCAGGGTCAATGAATGCCACATCAAAAGCATTGTCGGACAACGTCTTCACATAATCGCGGCAGTCAGCACATACCACATCAACATCGCAGCCCATAACTGTAGAATTATGTCTAAGCGCCTGTGCCAATATCGAGTCATGCTCTACGGCGGTGATATGTCCCAGGTTACGCATCCTCGCTACAGCCATCACATCAATTCCCAATCCCGAAGTAAGATCAATCAATGATTCCGCGTCCTCAGGAATCATACCGGCATGCAACGAAGCAAGAGCATCGCCGGTCGACTGCTCACCCGACAACGAAGTAGGAAAATAAAAACGCGGCATGGCTACTTCCGCAGCCAACTTACGCCGATATTTGCGCCGGCACTCTATCTGTCGTACAGCATCGTTAATCCACGGCTCACGGCCATGCCATGCCAAACGCAACTTAACAGGATCGTCGGCTATATGCTCCGACACCCATTGCCAGAACTGGTCATTGTCTATAAAATCCATGATAAACGCAATAAACTGATTTAAACTTATTGGAAGTTAACATTTCGAGGCTGATTTAGCAACTATTCAGTGGATATAACGCACGGGATTTCAGCATGTAGCGACACACCTTGGAGTGTCCACCAACTGAGCGATTTTGAGCTTTCCGAGAGAACGATGGGATTCCATCTCTCACCAAAGAAAGAAATAGACTGAAAGCAGTCCGAAAGGTTAAACTCCATGTGTCAATATTAACTTTTTGAAATAAGTTTACACCAGTTAAATAATAAAAATGGGCACCGGACAAATCTGCCCGATGCCCATTATAATGACTATGGAGTATCTACCAATTAGCCCTTGATAGCAGCTACACCGGGGAGCACCTTGCCCTCAATGGCTTCAAGAAGCGCACCGCCACCAGTAGATACGTAGCTCACCTGATCAGCAAGGCCAAACTTATTGACACATGCCACAGAGTCGCCGCCACCTACAAGAGAGAAAGCACCATTTTCGGTAGCCTTTACGATAGCATCGGCAATAGCACGGGAACCGGCAGTGAAGTTGTCAAACTCAAACACACCGGCAGGACCGTTCCAAAGAATAGTCTTTGAAGGCTCGATAGCGTCGGCAAATTTCTTACGGGTCTCAGGACCTGCATCAAGACCTTCCCATCCGTCGGGTATATCATTGCTGGGGCAGATCATAGTGTTGGCATCGTTGCTGAATGCATCTGCTGCCACACAATCAGTACCGAGGATAAGGTTAACGCCCTTCTCTTTTGCTTTCTTGATGATATCGAGAGCGAGATCGAGCTTGTCATCCTCAACGATTGACTGGCCGATCTTACCACCCTGAGCCTTTGCGAATGTATATGTCATACCGCCGCAGAGGATGAGGTTGTCAACCTTGTCCATGAGGTTCTCGATAATACCGATCTTGGTAGACACCTTAGATCCACCCATGATAGCGGTAAACGGACGCTTGATGTCGCTGAGGATATTGTCAACAGCCTTGACCTCTTTCTCCATAAGATAGCCGAGCATCTTGTCGTCAGCCGAGAAGTAGTCAGCGATGACAGCTGTAGAAGCATGCTTGCGGTGAGCTGTACCGAAAGCATCGTTTACATAAACGTCAGCATAGCTTGCAAGAGTCTTTGCAAATTCTTTCTGGCGGGCCTTCATTTCCTTCTTGGCATCCTCATAAGCGGGATCGGCCTTGTCGATACCTACGGGCTTGCCTTCTTCCTCAGGATAGAAACGGAGGTTCTCAAGGAGAAGCACTTCGCCTGGCTTAAGGTTAGCGGCAGCCTCAGCTGCGTTAGCGCAATCAGGAGCGAACTTCACATCTGCGCCGAGAGCCTTGGCAACGGCATCCTTGATCTGCGAGAGAGAAAATTTGGGATTAACCTTGCCTTTGGGTTTACCCATATGAGACATGATGATGAGGCTGCCACCGTCGTTAAGGATCTTCTTGAGGGTGGGAAGCGCACCGCGGATGCGGGTATCATCTGTGATATTACCGTTTTCATCGAGGGGCACATTGAAGTCCACGCGTACGATGGCCTTCTTGCCATTGAAATTGTAATTGTCGATAGTTGCCATTTTGTTATTGGTTGGTTAAGTAATTACGTAATATTATGTCAGCAAAGATAGTGTAAATTTTGATACTATCCTATATAAATAAGGTTAAGAGGATTAAATAAACCATGGTTATTCCGTCACGCCATGCTCCTTCAGCAATTCCGCCATCTGGTCGCGGAGTTTTGAGGCCTCACGTGCTGCAGCATCAGCAAAATCCTCACCGGCAGAAGCATATATGATGCCTCGCGACGAGTTGACAAGCAGACCGCAGTCAGAGGTCATGCCATAACGGGCAACCGCCTCCAGACTTCCACCCTGAGCACCAACTCCAGGCACCAGCAGGAAGCTGTCGGGAGCCACCGCACGTATATCGCGGAACATCTCGCCCTGGGTGGCACCAACCACATACATCATCGCATCATTACCGGCCCAACGCTGCGAGGTTGCTATCACATGCTCAAACAGGCGGCGCCCATCCTTATCTGAAATCAATTGGAAATCATGGCTTCCCTTATTTGATGTCAATGCAAGAAGAATCACCCACTTGCCTGGATATTCAAGGAAAGGAGTGACACTATCCTCACCCATATATGGAGCAACTGTGATAGCGTCTGCTCCAAGCTGCTCAAACACACCACGCGCATAGAGCTTAGAGGTATTGCCTATGTCGCCGCGCTTTGCATCAGCTATCACAAACTGATCGGGATACTTCTCCTTGATATACTTCACAATCTCTTCGAGTGCTATCCAGCCCTCAACACCCATACTTTCAAAAAAGGCAAGATTCGGCTTATATGCCACACAATAGGGAGCTGTCGCATCGACTATAGCCTTGCAGAAAGCAAGAAGCGGATTTTCTTCACGTAGCAGATACTCCGGAATTTTCTTTATATCCGGATCCAGGCCAACACAAAGGAATGAACCTTTGGCTTTGATGTTCTCGATTAAATTTTCGCGTTTCATTATTTCAATTTTGTTTTTTAGTCAATACATAACCAGTAACTTTTGCGTAGACGGCATAACACCTTCCATTGATTGAGTCGTCATATTCTTTTTTACGTCCGTCAACGCCAGTTATCAATAAACTCTTGTCGCTAACGCCCGGCACATCAACGGCAACCGGACGCATCGGTATGCTGTCAGAGGTTGCGAGCAGGCTGTCAATATTCAGCCGTCCACGCGCTCCCGACACACCAACGGACACTTTCCCTTGCTCATTCGGAATAATCCCTCTTATATAATACTCAAATTGTTCGAAGGCCACAACTCCATCAGGCAGTTCCACCGGATTATCCTCCGCCGGAACATATTCAAAATATGTTATATTACCGGCAACCGACTTTTCAGCCTTTACATTTACTTGAACACTGTCAGAAGGTGAAGACAATGAATCGACCGCTTGCTGATCCACTTCCGCAACCTTATCATCAGCCCTCATCAATCTGTCACACAATGCCATATAATTAAATCCCGGGATCATTGACACTGCGAGCATTATAGCGGAAAACGATATCGGAATCCAATAAAACCGCCGGCATCTGACTATAATCAGTCCGACAAATGCAATATAGCTCCAGATATTTACAGTAATGGCATATAATATATTACCAGAAAAGCCACAACTACATATATGGGATCCAATAAGAACACTCATCCACACCAATAGCGGCAGCATAATTACGGGGATAAATATTTTGATCTTACAGTCAAAAGGCCTGAGTTCCTCAGTGTCCATCGGCCATAAGAAATATTCAGCAATCAGCATGATAGCTACCGACAATGATATCGTCCATATAAAATCGTATCCCGATGCCAAATCCCATCCATACAACATTATTGCCATACAGAAATACCATACCAGCACCGACATGGCCGCAACTGGCAATATCATGTATTTCACTATTTTTACTATATTGCCGGTAATTTCCTTATGTGAAGAAACTTCATCATGCCGCGGCATATACGAAATAAACACGATAACAAGTAGCAAGAAAACCGCCACAGGTTCCAAGCCAATAAAAAGTTGATATAACGGGGTATTCCCGGATAGCACCAGTAGGAACACATCCAAAGCGACAGCCACTGCAATTGCAATAATGCCTGCTACTGATGCCGTAAGCAGCGAAAGTATTTGTCTATAAGTGAAATTCCAATTCTTAGATGCATTTCCTACAGGCACAAAAAAAACTGCGACTACCGATGCGATAATAGCTGCTTTATAACCCGACACATCACCACCGGCCGACACGTCATTGCCGTTTACGGTGCCCACATATATCAGATTGCCTATGATAAGCGCACTCAAACCGACTTGTATCCAGATCTTAAGTGCGGGATATTTCTTTTCAACAGGCTCACACCATAAATATCCCGCAAGCGTAGCCGACACACCTAAAATCGCAGAGTACAGATACGTTATTTCTACATTGATACCCCATATCAACATCTCGGCAATTATGACACTACATATTAAATAGCATACGGATATCGGGAAACGCATGCACCCATGCTCCACGGCATAAGCAAGCCGACGCACAGAGAGCCGCTCTCTGATACTGAAGGCCCGCACAGGGATGGGCGGTGGTGCCATATTCGGAATAGGAGGGATATCCATTGCTTTCAGGAGTTACAATTCCGATTCCTTCAGTTTCTCTGCATTTTCAGCTACAATGAGATGGTCTATGCAGTCTTGTATGTCGCCATCCATAAATGCCGACAGATTGTAGATCGTATAGTTTATACGATGGTCCGTAATGCGTCCCTGCGGATAGTTGTATGTACGTATCTTCGCGGATCGATCACCGGTAGAAACCATGGTCTTACGGCGCGAAGCTATGTCATCAAGATATTTCTGATGCTCCTTATCGTAGATAAACGTGCGCAGGCGGCTAAGTGCACGTTCTTTGTTCTTTGGCTGATCGCGGGTCTCTGTACACTCTATGAGGATTTCCTCGGTGACTCCGGTATTCGGATTCCTCCACATATAGCGGAGGCGCACACCCGACTCCACCTTGTTGACATTCTGTCCACCGGCACCA
>CANPDS010000132.1 GCA_947573015.1 uncultured Muribaculum sp. | reverse complement strand
GTGATGATGATGGTTTTGTAGATGTCTTCGGGGAAGCATCCGCGAGAGAGATCGTTGACAGGAGCGGCAAGACCCTGAAGGATCGGGCCTACAGCTTGTACGCCAGCGAGACGCTGCACGAGTTTGTAGGCAATGTTGCCGGTCTCAAGTGAGGGGAATATGAGCACATCGGCACGGCCTTCGAGGGGGCTGCCGGGGGCCTTGCTCTTTGCCACACCGGGCACAAGTGCTGCATCGGCCTGTAGCTCGCCATCGACGAGGAGATCGGGGTGAGACTCCTTAAGCAACTTTGTAGCTTCGATGACCTTCTCTACACGCTCATGTTTTGCTGAGCCTTTGGTAGAGAAGCTTAAGAGCGCTATTCGTGGAGTGATGCCGGCTATGTCGCGTGCGGTGTCAGCGGCAGAAAGCGCTATTTCAGCGAGCTGGCTGGCATCGGGATCAGGTATTACGGCGCAATCGGCAAATACGAGGATACCGTCCTCACCAAATGGTGAATTTTCAGGAAGTAGCATTACGAATGCACCGCTAACGGAGCTGATGCCTGGTTTGGTCTTTACGACCTGGAAGGCGGCGCGAAGCACGTTGCCGGTGGTGTTGAGAGCTCCGGCTACCTGACCGTCGGCATCGCCGTTCTTGATCATGAGGCAGCCGAGATACAGTGGATTGGCTGCTGTCTTGCGTGCCTCTTCCATTGTGATCCCTTTTTTCTTGCGGAGTTCGAAGAATATCGGGGCATATTTGTCGATTACTTTCTCATCGGCAGGATTTACTATGCGTGCCTTGCAGATGTTGGTGAGCGCAAGCTCGGCTGCGGCTGCAGTTATTTCTTTAGGGTCGCCGATCAGTATTACGTCGGCTATTCCCTCGGTGATGATGCGGTCGGCTGCTGTGAGGGTGCGTGGTTCGGTTCCCTCGGGGAGCACTATACGTTGACGCTCCTCTTTTGCTTTTTTTGTAAGCTTTTCAAAAAGTCCCATGATAAAACAGGTAGTAGTTGATTATGGATATATGAAAGTTGAATATTCATGTCAATCCGGTTGCATCCGCCGATGGCGAAATTGCAATGCAAATGTAATGATTATTCCAGAATTTTTTCGATTTGTGCGGCGGCGTTTTTAGTGTCTACTTTATTTATAATATGTGTAAGACGATGATTTCCGTCGGTTATGAATGTGGTGCGCACGGTGCCCATGTATTCACGTCCCGCCATTTTCTTTTTCTGCCATACACCGAATGCCTGATTAACTTCGGTCGACTCGTCGCTGAGCAGAATGAATGGGAGTTCGTGCTTGTCGGCGAATTTAATATGGCTTGCCGGCGAATCCTTGCTGATGCCGATTATCTGGTATCCCTTGTTGCGCAGATTCTCGTAGCCGTCGCGCAGCGAGCATGCTTCTGCCGTGCATCCGGGGGTGTTGTCTTTTGGATAAAAGTAGATGATGAGTGGCGTGCCTTTGAAGTCAGAGGTGGTCACCTGCTTGCCATTGCTGTCAATGCCAAGCACAGAGGAAATTATGTCGCCTATGTTCATAGCGTGTCTACAGAGTGTTATATTATTTTATATTGTGGTGTGGCGCAGGTGAGGAATGGCCTGCGGTTTTGTAATGCCAAAAATAGCAAAAGTGAACGAGACGGCAAAAAAAATGTCCGTTTCTCCCTTCAACAGGGTGAAATCGGACTTAAGCCAAAAGGCATGATTTTGTGATTCTAAAGATAGTTTGTCTTATAGCGATGATTAGGAGCGTGATATTGAAGCTCCTTTTCATCGACCGGCGGAAGTGCTTCCCAGCATGATCGTTACGGTCTTGAGTTGCCTTTTTCTAAGTCCGAAAAATGTCTATTACGGAGAAAAACGACAACATGAGTCTCAATTCGACAGAAAAGTTAGGAAAAATATGAATACGAAATACTCTTAAACATAACTTTTTCGAAGATAAAAATGTTAAATAATATTTTCAGAGAACATCTGGTAGGCAAGTAGAGAAAATATTATGTGACTTATTGGGAGGAGTGTAGCTGGAAAGTCGGAGTATTTTGCTACCTTTGTGCTCACATTTGGAAAATAGTAAACTTACTATATTAATATATGAAGATATTAGTCACCGGCGCCAACGGTCAGCTTGGCCGTGAATTGCGTACGGTACTCGAACGGGATTTTCCGGGACAGACCATTTATACTGATATTGAGGAACTTGACCTTACGGATGAAGCTGCCGTGAAGCGCTTTGTAGCAGATAATGATATAAGTCATATTGTGAATTGCGCTGCCTATACTGCAGTTGATCGTGCTGAGGAAGACAAGGCTCTTTGCCATAAGATCAATGTTGAGGCGGTGCGCAATCTTGCCAATGCTGCATTTGAGTCGGGTGCAAAGGTTGTTCATATTTCTACAGACTATGTGTTCGATGGTCGCACTTATCGTCCATATAATGAGGCTGATAAGGTGAATCCTGTGTCGCAATACGGCACAACGAAGCGTCAAGGTGAGACTGCGCTTATCGCACTTGCACCAGATAGTGTGATAATACGTACAGCATGGCTCTATTCTCCTCACGGTAAAAATTTTGTCAAAACTATGCTGCATCTCGGCGCCACACAAAATGAGATCCGAGTTGTCGCCGATCAGATCGGTTCGCCTACATATGCCGGAGATCTTGCCGAGGCTATCGGTAAAGTGCTTGCATCGCACCAGTGGGTACCCGGAATATATCATTTTACAAATTCGGGAGTGGCCTCATGGTACGATTTCACCAAGGCTATTCTGGAAATTGCAGGAGTGGAAGGATGCAACGTAAAGCCGATACCGACAGAAGATTATCCTACAGCGGCTACCCGTCCGTTCTTCAGTGTGCTCAACACCTCGAAAATCCGTGCTACATATAATGCGGAGACTCCATATTGGAGGGACTCGCTGGTGAAATGTATAAAACGTCTAAAGGAAAATAGCTGATGGCCAGTCTGACTGATGAAATAAGCCGCCGGCGCACGTTCGCCATCATTTCGCATCCGGATGCCGGTAAGACCACTCTTACCGAAAAATTGTTGCTTTTCGGCGGTGCCATACACGTGGCAGGTGCTGTGAAAAGTAATAAGATCAAGAAAACGGCTACTTCCGACTGGATGGAGATCGAGAAACAGCGTGGCATCTCTGTGGCTACCTCGGTAATGGGTTTCAATTATGGGGATTATAAGATCAATATTCTTGACACCCCCGGTCACCAGGATTTTGCCGAGGATACATACCGTACGCTTACCGCTGTAGATTCCGTGATAATTGTGGTCGATGTGGCAAAAGGTGTGGAGCAACAAACCCGAAAGCTGATGGAAGTGTGCCGTATGCGCAACACTCCGGTAATCATTTTCGTAAACAAGCTTGACCGCGAGGGGCGTGACCCGTTTGATATTCTCGACGAGCTGGAGGCGGAACTCAAGATTGCTGTGCGTCCGCTATCATGGCCTATTAATATAGGAGCTAAATTCAAAGGGGTCTATAATATATATGAACAGTCGCTCGATCTGTTCACACCGAGCAAGACACAGGTGACTGAACGTGTGGAGATAGACAGCGTGGACGATCCGCGTATTGACGAGGCCGTAGGAGAAAAGGATGCCGCCAAACTCCGTGAGGATCTCGAACTTATCGAGGGGGTATATCCTGAGTTCTCTTCCGATGATTATCTCGCCGGCAAGGTCGCTCCTGTATTCTTTGGATCCGCTCTCAACACATTTGGTGTGAAAGAACTTCTTGACTGTTTTGTGAAGATCGCCCCATCGCCTCGTCCTGTCAAGGCTGAGGAGCGTATGGTTGAGCCTGCCGAGGAGCCGTTCAGTGGATTTGTATTTAAGATTCATGCAAATATGGATCCTAACCATCGTTCATGTATAGCCTTCGTCAAGGTTTGTTCCGGTAAGTTTGAACGCAATGCTCCGTACCGCCATGTGCGCTCAGGAAAGACTATGCGTTTTGCCGCTCCAACGGCGTTTATGGCGCAGAAGAAGAGTGTGGTAGATGAGGCTTATCCCGGCGATATTGTCGGTATCCCAGATACCGGTAGTTTCAAGATAGGCGATACCATAACTCAAGGAGAGGATCTGCATTACCGTGGATTGCCAAGTTTCTCTCCTGAGATGTTCAAATATATTGAGAACACCGACCCCATGAAGGCGAAACAGCTCGACAAAGGCCTTCAGCAGTTGATGGATGAGGGTGTGGCGCAGTTGTTCGTCAATCAATTTAACGGTCGCAAAATTGTAGGCACCGTAGGGCAGCTTCAGTTCGAGGTGATTCAGTATCGTCTGCTTCATGAGTATGGTGCTACTGTGCGTTGGGAGCCGCTGTCGATGTTCAAAGCATGCTGGATCGAGAGTGATGATCCTGCGGCGCTTGAGGCTTTCAAGAAGCGTAAGCATCAGTTCATGGCCATTGACCGTGAGGGACGCGACGTATTCATGGCCGACAGTAACTACGTCCTTCAGATGGCGCAGAATGATTTCCCGAAGATCCGCTTCCACTTCACAAGCGAGTTCTGACACCCCACGATTTTTAATGTAAAACCATAAAAACCATATATTCCCATGTTAAAGACTATTCTGGCCATTTCAGGCAAGCCCGGACTTTATAAACTCGTAAGCAACGGTCGTAATATGCTGATTGTAGAGGCTCTCGCAACCGGCAAGCGCACACCTGCTTATTCTCATGACAAAATAGTGTCACTTGGCGATATCGCTATCTACACTACAGAGGAAGATGTGCCTCTGAGCCGCGTGTTCGAGACAATCAAGGAGAAGAATGAAGGCAAGGCGGTAGATATGTCGGCATTTGCTGATGACCATTCTCTTCGTGCATATTTTAAGGAGGTCCTTCCTGATTTTGATGACGAGCGCGTCTATACCAACGATATCCGCAAGGTGTTCAATTGGTACAACCTTCTGGTTGGAGCAGGCATTACAGATTTCGCTGATCCTGAGGAAAATTCTGAAGCGGAAGCCGCAGAGGAGAAATGATCCCGGATGTATAAGATACAGACAGCGGGATGTCCGGATCCGGGCATCCCGCTGTTCGGAGTTTTATGCAGGACAAATTATTTTACAATTGTCTTTTTACCGTTGATCACATAGATGCCCGGATGGAGAGTGTCGGTGGAGGAATAACGGCGTCCGTATAGGTCGTATATTACATCGTTGTCGGCAGACTCGGCAATCGTGACATTGTTGATGCCGGATGTATTGTCAGGGAAACGCACTGCCACATCATCGTAGGCAAAATAGGCGGGTTGTGAAAAACCGTAGCCATTGTCTGACGAGCCTGTGATGTTAAAAGTGACTTTCAGCACCTCACCAAGCTCATGCAGATCAAATTTAGTCCATTCGGTTATAATCCATTCCGGGCCGTTGCAAAGATAAAATTCCACAGTGCCGGTCTTGTTGCCATCTGTGTCGTATCCGGTGGCGACGATTTTCACCCAGTCATCATCTCCGATGTTTGCCGTCAGGTCGTTGCCGTTCAGATAGCAGTTGGTAGCATAGCAGGTGTTGGTGACATACATGTGGTCAATCACTCGTGGCGTGCCGTCGTTGAAAAGTAGATATGGAAGTGATTCTTTTCCGAGTCCCCAACCGGAATTATCGGAATAGCCATACTGTACAGCGAAATTGTTTGAACCGTTGTGGCCATGTCCTTCCCTGGTGATCTCATCGGTGGCGTTACGGTTGTATACAGTAAGTTGATTCATAAAGTCGCCGAATTCCTCGAAGTTTGCTGATCCGTAATTTGATATGGCATGGCCTCCTGACAGACAGTTGTAGAGCTCGGTGTTGTTCTCATCACACCATTTGTATGCCTCTTCGATATCCCACACACCGGCGCCTGAGCCATATAGCATCTGGCCGCCATATTGGGGATCGTCGATCAATGAGGACCAGTCGCTCGCTCCTGCAAAATTCTGGCCACCACGATAATCTTCATCTTCAAATGTAAGTACCTTGATGGTGTATTCTTCTTGTGCCGAGATTGACAGCGCACATGTGAATAATGCTGCAAAAAATGTAATTTTTTTCATAAAATTGGGATTAATTGAATAGTTATTATCGGATGATTATTTTCTTTCGGTTCTGGATATATATGCCCGGCGAAGGATTTACTACTTTATGTCCCATCAGGTCGTAGATAGTGTCGTCGTGATATTGTTCCTGTATGATTGTATCAATGCCGGAAGTGCTTCCTGTGGGCACGATTATAGGGTCATCATCATAACCGGAAATAAGATGCAGATTCTCAAATCCGCTGACTTCTGTCGATGTTTCGCCAAGCCATCCGCAGTATTGGAATATGCCCGTTGCCACTCGCACGAAGTTGATTTCCGGAATGTCGACATGCCGTCCGTCTTCGTCTACCGCCCAGTCGATGTCGAATGTCGAATATATGTCAGAGTTGAGCGATGCATCGACATATCCGTATGCGTCTGATGCATAGCGGTACAGAACCCAGTATGTGCCGTTGCCCGACTGCTCTATTGCATTGTTGGGCAGTTTTCCCCCTTTGAATGTAAGTGTCTCTCCTTCCTCCCACATCGGCCAGTAGGACTGGCGGTGGAACGAGTTTTTCATATGATAGCCGGTGGAGTCGCGTGGAACACCGTTTTCAGTCCACGATGCTTCCCAGTAGATGTAGTCATCATAAAGGGAGTAAGGCTGTTTATGTTCTCCAGTTTCGGCTGTTGGCTTATAGTAGGTGATAGAGAAGTCGTGAATCTCTCCATCGTGGTATTTAGATCCGGCGAGCTCATACCACTCAGCGCTTTCCACATCGCTCCCTACGCCTACATATACGATGCCTGGCTCAAATGAGCCGCCGATTGTGGCGGAGCCGTATACTGGATCCGCTGCTGCATAGAATCCATTGCCGGTGATGCGCAGGTCTGACCCTGGTAGATTCTGCACAGGCTGATCAAACTCTACGGTAATATATCCACCGTATGTGCCGAGATGTATCAATTCGCCGTTGAGAAGGTTTTCGGTAGCCATGCGGCATACATCCTCGTGGGTAGTGGTTTCGTCGGCTTCCGGGAGCGTGTTGACAAATTGTCCCGGAGCCGGATGCAGTTCCCTGACGGTGAAACCTGTGGTTGTGGAATTGGCTGTCATTG
>CANPDS010000131.1 GCA_947573015.1 uncultured Muribaculum sp. | reverse complement strand
ACTGAGGTTACTGCAATAACAGATAATGAGGCAAGCAACAGACGTTTCATATGCGAGAGTTTTAATGGGGTGGGAGAATAGCTATGTACCAACAGCGCCGCTCTTTCGGTCATCGTTATCGCGATGCCTTTTGCAGCGTTGTGGAAGCGAGAGATCAGTTGTTCCAAATGAGGCGTTCGCTCAGGGTGTTTCCGGAGGGATCAATGAGGAGCAGCTGTGTGACACCGGTCGGAAGGGTTGTGCGGTCGATTGACACCGGTGATCCAAGGGCGATGGGTGACAGTTGTGTAAGTTGTCCGCGTGTTTGTGCCACGAGAGTACATCCTGCCGGGACGCGCCCTATAGCCTTTACAACAATTGGCACTCCGGGGGTATCGGCACCTTCGGCATGAATCACTGCGGCATTGCTTTCTGCGTCGGGGAGCCGGTAGGAGTTGCCGTTGGTGCGGAATGTGTATGTCTCTCCGGCTTCGGGGCGTATGGTCACGCTACCCATGCCTGCATGGATTGTAGAGAAATTGGCCACGTTGCGACCTTTGCTGTCAACGATAATTCCGGATATGTCGCGGCTCAGGCCATCGGGTCCGATGGCTTTCACGCCTACTTTGCAATTCTCGCCGGGGATGAGGTAGCCACCTTCAGGATGGAATGAGACGGCGATTGTGGTATCAGCGTCGCCGACATTGATGTAGCGACTGTACTGACCGTTGCTTACAAGTATTGTCCCGGCATTCTTCTCCCCTTTGTTGAGCGATATGTCGACGAGTCGGTCATCTTTCTTGAGAATGCGTTCCTTGTCATCGGCCTTAATCTTTATCGGTACCTCGACATTAGTGCGGTCAAGGCGTATTGTGCCGGATTTTGGGGAACTCACCTCAAAGCCCTCTTTCATGGCGTAAGGACTCAGCACGCTTACTTTCTTGCGGAAGAAAAAGTCAGGGCCCATATTGCGCATGAATGTGGTGTAGGCGCTCAGGGTATATTGTCCTTCGGGGAGGTCAAGATCGAGCGGCAGATAACCCTTGAAACGACCGTCGCGACCGAGGAGCTTTATGCGTCGGACTACCTCGCCGGTGGGCGCTGCCAGTTCGACATAGACATATCGGCTTGCGTCGGACTGCTGCAGTGTTGATGCATTGACCACAAATGGTCGCATCCAGATAGTATCTCCAGCCAGATATACACCTTGATCTGTGGTGATATGTATGCTTTCCTGGGGATATTCGGCAAGTTGGCGTTGTAGCCGAGGTGCTATACTGTCGGGGTTGAAATCGGATGCGGATATAACTTCAGGTATGGCAAGCGACAAGCCGAGAAAAACTATATTTACAAGATGAGTTTTCTTCATAGATTTTACAATTGCGGTTGATAATTGTTTGCAATATATGTGAAATTGCTCTAATATACAAATAAGTTAACGTAAATTTATTGTCATGGGCGAGATTATAGCGGCGCCTTGTTAAATTATGTAATAAAAAACGAGGCGCGATCGATGCCGCGCCTCGTTTAAATCGGATATCTCCGAGAATCAGGAGTATTATCTAACTATGATCTTTGCAGTTGTGGTGGCTGCGCGGACAATGTAGACACCAGATGTTACCTCAATCTCCGTGACAGCGTCGCCGTAGCTGTTGAATATCACCTTTCCGTCGACTGTCACCACCGAAACCGGGAGGCCTTCGGCTCCTGTCACCATGATCATGCCGGTCCGGGCATTGATGGAGATCTGGTCGGAGCAGGCATTGTCGATTGAGCTTGTCTCGGTTGTCGCGGCATTTGATCCTGCTGATTCTCCACGGTTGTACACAGCAGTAACTACCCATGAGTGGATGTCATCGTCAGTAATGTTGTCGGTGAATGATGTGCCGGTGATTGGAGCCTCGTTTATCTTCACGTTGTCGCGGTAGATATTGTATCCAGTAAGCGAGAGATTTTCAGATGATGCCGGGGTGTAGGTGACATCGTCGATCATCAGCATGAACGAAGCTGTGGCGCATGAGCGGATGGCAAAATAGCGTGCTCCAGAGGGGATATTGACGTTGTAGAGGGTCCATTCGTTAGGCACTGTTTCTACCGTAAAATCTGTTGCGACAAAGTCGGCCGGATCAAACGAGCCAGTAGAGTAGTATACTTCTATACGCTCGGGATATAAAGCGTGGTAGCTGCGGGCATAGAATGATATGGTCTGGGCCTCTCCGGATAGTTCTGGCGATATAGCCCAGTCGTCGGTAGTCCCATCATCGTAGCGTGCGAATGCAGAGAGATACTGATCGCCGGAATGCGGGAGAAGATACTGGTTGCCCTGGAAGATGCCTGTGGCGCTGAACGTGAAGAAGGATGCTGTGGTGGCACCGGGTGTGATACCGGGAATTTCAACCTCACCGAATCCTACTATGGGTTGCATGTCGCGATCGATGAATACCCATCCGGGAGCATTGTGTGCCCATGCGGTCGCACTATCGAAATCGTCGGTAACGGGTGTGGCCGGTGTTCCGAAGGTTGGGGCGGACCAGGTAAGCTCCACTGCCTGTGCTGACTGCTTGGCAGTGAGTGCTGACGGAGTTGGAAGCACGGATACCACTGGAGTTATAATCAGAGCTTCAGAAGAGTTGTTGTCGGTGATGTTGTCGTTACTATGGCTTACTATGGCCGTATAGCTTATTGGATCCTGTGCAAGCGGATGCATAGTGAGCGGGAAATCAACCGTGTTCTTGCTGAGGGCTGCCATTGTCAGTCCATCTTTGGTGGCGGCCAACTTGCCGTCGGCATAGATCTCCACAATAGTGTTTTCAGCATCGGCACTGCCGTTGTTGGTCACTGTGACGGACAGAGTAAATTCCTCACCGGTCCTTACATGGGTAGGTGCGGCTATGCCGTTTGCCTCAAGATCCACACCCTCCAGAGATATGACAGATATATTGTCGATACATGTTGAGGTGTATGGACGGTCGTAGGTAGAGGCGAAGAAGCGTACGGAAATATTTTTTCCAGCAAAGTCGGTGAGCGGTATGCGCACTTCGTGCCATCCCTGTGTCTCACCGATCTCGATTACTGTCTTTCGGAATACTTCGGTAAACTCACCCCCGTCGGCGCTTATTGATACGGCGAGAGTGTTGAGGTCGAGACCATCGTTGTCGGGTGTGTAGCTGTAGAAACGGAGTAGTGGAGCCGTGAGGTTGGCAAGCGATATCTTGCCGGTGGTCATCGAGCCGCAGTAACCTGCGAAATATCCAACCATGGATATATATCCACCATCGCCATCCTGCGAGTTGATATCTGTTTCGTCCTGAATGCCCCAGTTACCATAATTGATGCGCTCCGTGGTGTAGATGGTTGAAGCCTTTGCTCCGGCATACGATTCGTTGAAGTTTTCGTAGGGTGTGCCGACCGGAAGGAGTTTGCCGGATGTCTCAGCGCCTTCGCCACGGTCGGTAACAGCAGCTACCGCATACTGTACGAACTTCTGTGTGCCTTCCTCTACTCCACGGAATGTATAGGTACATCCCGATACATTCTCAGCCACTTTTGCGTGGTAGTCGCTGAGGTCGTAGATATTGTACTTTACATTGTCGGGGTTTATGGTCTCGCCTGTGGCCGAAGTGGCAACTGCGGGCCATGTTATCGTGATTTCTCCGGGATTGGATTCCGTTACATTGATGGATGCGGGTGCAGAAGGTAGAGGAGTGCCGATGAATGTGGTGATAGAGGCTGCCGGGCCGGCTTCATCACCTATGTAGGCAATGGCTGAATAGGTGTAGTCGCCAGGTGCGTCGGCAGTATCCTCGAATGACTGTTGGCTGCCAGGTGCCGGAGCATTGAACGTGTGGATAAGGATGTCGCCACGACGAAGCTCGATCTTGTCGATCGAGGTTATTCCGGTACCTGTCATTGATGTTGACGGCGCCTTGAGTGTGATTGTGGCTTTATATCCGTTACGGGTGTCGGCAACGGCTGTGAGATCGGTGGGCTGCGATGGTGCTGAGGTGCTGATTCCGTCGGCCACTGTGATATCATCTACTTCGAGATAGTACATGTCGGCGTCTGACACACCGTGTATACCGAGGAAATAGTTGCCGTCGGTTTCCGGGAAGATATATCCTCCGAGTTCCTGATATTGGGTGGGAAGCACAGTTGTCTCAACGAGTGTGTTGGTCATGGCGGATGCTGCCGGCGCATCGCCCCATTTCGCCTCTAACTTTTCAGGGTAGCTTGAATTGTAGCTGCGGGCTTTGAATGTGATGCGGTATGCCTTTCCGCTCTTGAGAGGGAGTGCCGGAGAGATGAGCCAGTCGTTCATGTCCGACTTGCCGTATGAAGCCCGTACATGATCGGAATAGAAACTCCAGGTCTTGCCGTCGTTGTTGGCATCGATGATTGTGAATGGTTCAAGGCTCTGAGCTGATTCGAAAGTCTCGCACCAGGGAAGTGATACTGTTCCGGAGATAATTTTGTTTGATTCGCCACTTTCCGATTTAATACCATGATTGTCGGCGGTGACTTTAAAGGTATATGCTGTAATTTCCTGTGAGGCCTCTGAGGCGCATGTGGTGGATGTGGCCGGAATGTTTTCTGCGATTACAAGTCCGTCGGGCATCCGTGTCACAGTATAGCGTATGGCATCGGTGTCGATGTAACCTCCATCGGTCGATCCTGTTACAGCATCCCACGTTATGGTGGTTACGCCATTGTCGAGAGTCGCATTTACATTAGCCGGAGCCGAGGGTGTGCCGAATCCGATAAAGCGCTCGAGGTTGACTTTTGGAGAAGTTCCGTTTTCATTAGCCACATTTATGATGAATGTGTAGAGTCCGCGTTCGGGCACTTCTACCGGAGCGGTGGTTGTGACGCCATAGGCGGTCTTTCCTGAGGCAACGGTAACTCCGTTTGTTATTACAGTGTATGTGAGTTCTCCGGAGGCAGCCGTGCCATCGTAGAGTGTTGTCGGTGCTTTGAAACGTATGGTGCCGCTGTGTGAACCTTTGTCGAACATGGCAATTGCCTGAGTGACTTCTGCGGGTGCGTTATCCTCAGCCACCGGAGCGGGCACGTATAGACCGGTTATCTGACGGTTGTCGGCGAAGTCCATTATCTTTGTCGCCACACCAGTCTGCAGGTCGACCTCGCAAAGGTATGAACTCTCGGCATCCGGACCGACTGTCCAGAACATACGGCCACTACGCTTGTCGATTGTAGCAGATCCGATAAGAAGAGGTTTCTGTCCGGTCTCTCCGATGAGGGTGGTCTCACCGGTAAGTCGGTCGACTTTATGAAGCGATGAAGAGTGGACTATCACTTCTGTCATGGAAACTTTCTCAACGTCGGACGAGATGGCATATAATTGGCCGTCGGGAGCAGCAGCGATCGCCACCCAGTTGCCTTCCAGTTCTTTTATGGGTGTAAGGGTCTCGCCGTTTGAGCTATATTCAATTGTGGCGAGCATCAGGCTGTTTGTATTGCTCTTGTTGTAGAATAGACCGTATATGCGGTCATCGTAGGGATTATAGGTCAGATCGAAAGGAAGGCATGACACATCGGGGTAATTTGACCAGAGATTCTGTCCGGTCTCGATAGAGTATGCGTCGACATATGTGACTGGAGTGCCATATTGTGCATCGCAACGTGTGGTGTAGAGCACCTCGTTTTTCTCTATGGCGGCATAGAATGTGGCATATCCTGGATTGATGCCTATCTTCATTTGCCAAGTGCCATTTTGTTCGGTTGGAAGTGACCATAGTCCCGGCATGATGCTGTTGTTCTTCGAGGAGATAAGAAGTCCGTTCATTTGCGGGATGTCAGCTGCTGCAAGCGCGGAGGGTGTCAATGTCGACAGCCATACCGAGCATAGCGTAGCAAGCAAGGTAAACTTTTTTGTCATCAGTAGAAATTAAATGTAAAATGATTGATAGATATTCGGATAACGGGCCGCGTCCGTAAGGTAATGATTGCGGCGCGGCTCGTTATAAATTGTAGTCTTTTTATTCTGAATAGTCTCTTTGTAGTGAATTATCAATATTCTTTCCAAGGAGTGATTGACAGAGCCTCGACCGGAGTGTTGATGAATGCCTTGACATAGGCACCCGCCAGACGCGCATTTGTGAGAAGAGGAATGTTGTGGTCGATAGCCCAGCGGCGTATGCGGTAGCCGTTGGTGAGCTCGCGCTTGGTGTGGTTCTTTGGAATATTGATCACCAGATCTACCTTGTGCGAAGCGATAAGATCGAGCACATTCTCGTTGCTTCCACTCTGTTCGTCGGGCCATCCCACGGCCTGTGTGGCTATTCCGTTATTGTTGAGGAATCGGGCGGTGCCTTCGGTAGCGTAGATCTTGTAGCCATTGTCGAAGAGGGCGCGGCATGCATCGAGCATGTCGACCTTGCCTCGTACATCGCCTGAACTTACCAGCACTCCACCCTTGGGAACATGGTGTCCCACGGAGATCATGGCGTTGAGGAGCGCTTCGTCGAAGTCCTTGCCGAGACATCCGACCTCACCGGTCGATGACATGTCAACGCCAAGCACGGGGTCGGCCTTGTGGAGTCGGGCGAATGAGAATTGAGATGCCTTCACGCCGATGTAGTCGATATCGAATGTCGATGAGTCCTGCTTCTCGACTTTCTCGCCGAGCATGATTCGTGTGGCTGTCTCGATGAAGTTCTTTTTGAGCACCTTGCTCACGAATGGGAACGAGCGTGATGCACGGAGGTTACACTCGATCACCTTTACATCGTTGTCCTTGGCGAGATACTGGATGTTGAACGGGCCTGATATATTGAGCTCTTTGGCGATCTTGGCTGATATGCGCTTGATGCGGCGTGCGGTAGCCATGTAGATCTTCTGAGCCGGGAACACGAGTGTGGCGTCGCCGGAGTGTACGCCGGCAAACTCGATATGCTCGGATATGGCGTATTCTACAATCTCACCGTTGCGGGCTACGGCGTCAAACTCGATCTCCTTTGCGTTCTGAAGGAATTGGGAAATCACTACCGGGAACTCTTTGGAAACCTTGGCGGCCTGACCGAGGAAGCGATGCATCTGCTCGTAGTCGTAGCAAACATTCATGGCGGCCCCGGAGAGTACGTAGCTTGGACGGATGAGCACAGGGAATCCTACTTCTTCCACAAAAGAGTCGATGTCGGCCTGTGTGGTCAGCTCTTTCCAACGGGG
>CANPDS010000130.1 GCA_947573015.1 uncultured Muribaculum sp. | reverse complement strand
GGGCCATCTCCTCCCAGTTGTAGGTAGGAAATCCCCAGTTCTGCCCAAGCACCGAGAAATCATCCGGTGGCGCACCGGCCTGACAGTCCATGTTGAACAGACGTGGACTGATCCACGCATCAGCGCTGTCACGCGATATGCCGATGGGGATATCGCCCTTGAAAGCCACGCCATGAGCCTGTGCATAGTCGTGCACGCGGCGCATCTGGCGATCGAGATGATACTGCACATAGCATACGAAGTTGATCTCATCGGCATGTGAGGCCATAAAGGCATCGACCATCACCGAATCGTAGACGGCATACTCGCCCCATTTACTGAAATCAGGGGTGCCGTTGAGATCGCGCAGCACGCAGAAAGCGGCATATGGGCGCAGCCATACGGCATTCACGCGGCAAAACTCCTTGAACTCCGGGCTATCGAGCGTAGCGCTTCCCTGCTGTGCGAAGATCTCGCGCATATATTCATTCTTGGCGTTGTTGACACGCTCATACTCGACAGTCGGACTGGCATTGAGCTCACGGCGCAGATCCTCGTAATACTGGCGCCTGGCAGGATCGGCCGGCACACCAAGCTCCTCAAGACGCATGTACATAGGATGCAGCGCAAACGTGGAGCAAGCGTTGTAGGGATATGAGTCGGTCCACGTGTGGGTCATCGTGGTGTCGTTGATGGGCAGTATCTGAAGAAATTTCTGTCCTGTGGCCACAGCCCAGTCGACCATCTTCATAAGATCAAAAAAGTCGCCCACGCCGAAATCGCCCTCACTGCGCACGGAGAATGTGGGTATGGCTACACCTGCACAACGCCATGCCGGACGCGAATTCACCATACGCTGGCCGAGCACCATCAGCGCGCTGTGCTTATGCTCCGGCACGATGTTCATCACGCGGTTATCGCCACCCTCCCATGCTTTCAGGGCATGTGTGGTGCGGTCGAGCACGACAAACTTATATCGGAACGGCAGAGACACCTCGCGCAAGTCGAGGCTCACGCGCCATCGCGGGAAGTCATGGTCGTTCATCACCACAGCCTTCGCCGGATCCCATGCGCCGAGCGTCTCATCGTCGCCGCATATGGCCACCACCTCGTCAGTGCCTACCATAGGTGCCTCGACATCGATTGTCACCGTGCCGCCTACCACAGGAAGCGCCTCGTCGCGATGGTCGCGGCGATTCATACACATGGTGAACACCGATGAATAGTAAGGCTTGTCGGCCGGCATGTCATGCCAACGGTCGTAGATTTCATATCCTGGCACACCGAGTCCCGGCTCGAAATGATGCGGATCGCCCCACTCATGACGCACATAACCATTGTCGTGACGCACGATGTAGCGATAGTCAAACGCCTCGGTCTCCTCAGGAAGATCTATATTGAGAGTCCAGTGACCGATGCCGTCCATTTCGAGCTTGCGGGCCATCGACTCATCGCCGCCTCCAAGCGCCGGACAGTCGCCCACGATATAGAGCCACTCGCCCCAGTTGGTGCGGTAATCAATGTTGAAGTTAAGTTTCATGCTATCTTGGTTATTCGGTTTCTATCTTCAGAATCAAAACAGGGCAGCGTCACAGCGTGACAGATCCCCTACATTATTAATACACAATATCAGGGGTAAAGTTAATGAGAAATTTGGAAATTCCCGTTTTTTATCCCCTTTATTTTGCTTGATGCTCAAATTAATCAATATAATACACCTTAATCAGCATAATACTCATCCCACCTTATATGGCATACGGTATGAAATGCGTAACTTTGCGTCACCTATGAGAAAATTGTCATCCCGCACCAAGGGATATATCTGCGCGGCCGTAGCCGCATGCACCTATGGCACAAATCCGTTGCTCACACTCCCCATGTACGGCGAGGGGATGAATGCCGACAGTGTGCTCTTCTACCGTTATGGGTTTGCCACTGTGATGCTCGGCATTATCATGATGGCGCTCCACAAACCGTTCCGTCTGGAGCGGCGTCAACTCCCGGTGATGACAGTGGCCGCGATTCTGATGGCGCTGTCGTCGCTGCTATTGTTTGAGGCCTACAACTACATGGATGTGGGCATCGCCTCTACCCTGCTCTTCGTATATCCGGTTATGGTGGCCGTGATCAACACCGTATTCTACCGAGAGCGACTCTCGGCGGTGACCATATGCGCCATAGCCCTCGCCACCGGCGGCATCGTGCTGCTCTATCAGGGCGACGGCACCACAACGCTCAATGTCACCGGCACCATACTGGTGCTCCTTGCCGCACTTTCCTACTCCCTCTATATGGTGGCCGTCAACCGCACGAGCATACGCAGCCTCGACTCCATGACGCTTACCTTCTACTCTATCGGCATAGGCATCGTGGTGTTCTTAGCCGGCATGGCCTCACATAGCGGATTCACCCCGGTGGTCACCCCCCTCGGATGGACCTGCGCACTATCACTGGCCATATTCCCCACAATCCTGTCGCTCGTCACCATGGCTGTCGCCATACACCATATCGGCTCCACCCCCACGGCAATACTCGGAGCCCTTGAGCCTGTCACTGCCCTCGTCATCGGCGTATGCGTGTTTGGCGAGCGCCTTAGCTTCAGTGCCATCATAGGCATTATCCTCGTGGTAGGATCAGTGACCATGCTGATCGCCGCCAAACCTGCCGTGCGCATCATCCGCCACTTCATCCGCGACCACCGCCCCTCCCGACTCCTCCACCGCTGAATCTGTCATTCCCAACTCACATTATACATAGCACACATAATACCTATACCATATCCCGATTCATTAACATATAAAATCGCCAATCCCGATTTTATATGTTAAATTATTTTGCACACACGTATTTTATATATAAATTTGCCCCAATTTTACACCAAACCTAAAAAAAACACAATAAAACGTTGGGCAGCTACATTGTTGGTGGATCCAAATTAGAGACAGATCCTCGAAACTCATTGTTTCAGCATGAATATGGCCACTATCTCCAAAGTCAAACATCCGGATGGAATTATCTGATAAAATATGGTATTCCAAGTATCAAGTATAATGAACACAGCGAATTTAGTAGGTGGTGAACATAAATATTTTTACACCGAAAGGGATGCCAATAATCGTGCGTTCAAACATTTTGTTGAAACTATTCCAAGGCTTCTCATATTCCAATTGGAATTGGGGTGGTAATCCGACATATGAGTATCATCATAATCCATCTGACCCGAAATTTTGGTCAAAACTATCGGTTAAGGAGTATCATTCGCGTATGAATGTCAACTCAAGAGCTGCCTCTAATATTCCATCACTTTTTAATGCTTTAAATATACGATGATATTGCGATTTATTAAATATTGCAAAACTCTGGGTTTGGTAATGATTGCCATTGCATTGCAGTCATGTGTCGATACTGTCTATGCACCACCGGCTTGGTATATCAATAACAACTGGGGAACGGATATTATAGTATATACTGTGTATGAGAATCCAGATAATATCGTGCCCTCAGGCTATGTGGTTCCTGTGGCTGCGGTATCTAATGGATCATCTTTTTCCGCCTATACCATCAATACTACAATGCCAGCAAACATAGAGATTAAAATACATCCTGAAACAAGAATGTATTTTATTATACCATTCGATGGGATGGATAATAGTTTGACAAATTTCGAACAGAACGCAGATGTGAACATATCAAAGGCCGTGGCATATTTCGTCCCATCTAAAAAATGGCTATTAAAGGGGAATACAATCAATTTCCCGGAAGATTGTATAGTAAATCCAGATTTAGGCAATATATTCAATCTTGATGAATTCGTGGCACAATATGGTCAGCTTGATGCCATCGGGTGGGAAGAATTGTGGTCTGAGGTGAATAAATTATCACAGGACATTAACGAATAATTGACCTAAATATGAAAAAGAAGTTATACAGCATATATCTTATATTATTTGCAACAATATTACTTACCTTTCTTCAAGGATGTGATAATGTAGAAGTTGATACAAGACCTATCGCTTGGCGCGTATACAATAATTTTAATAAAGAGATTGTTGTATACACGGTATATGATAATGATGGGGCGATTTCACCTGATGAATATGTAGAACCCACCTCCTTGATCGCACGAAATAGCAGCCATGATGCATTTTACCTAAAAAGCACTATGCATACACTTTATGACGAAATCACACGTGAGCATCCCAATACGAGAATGTATTTTGTTATTCCATCGGATGACATGGACATCAATAATCTCAGCGATAATATCTCAAAAAGTGTTGGATATCTTGATGTCATTGATTGGTATTTCCTTGCATCTAATATTCAGGTAATATATGGCACTGCTATAGGTACTATCAATTTTCCGGAGGACTGTACGGTGAATCCGGAGTTGGGCGAGATCTACGATCTTGACGAGTTTGTGGAGCTGTACGGCCCGCTCAACGCCAAGGGTTGGGACGAAGTGTGGCAGCGCTGGCAACAGAGCAAACCTATCCCCGATGACATACCGGGAGAAGCTTCCATTCTTCCTTAATCCGGGAATTGCTAACAGATGCAATGTAGGCGCATAGCGCCGATAAGGTATTAGCCTTGGGTAAGCCCGGCATCAGCCGTGCGCAACCCAAGGTGTGCGGACCAACATCATTGCAGGCTCCGCATAGCGGTGCGACAAATATCAATGAAAGCTTCGTGGAAACAGACGCCCAGCTACGCTGAGCATTCCTCGTGATGATTTACCAAACCTTGGGTTGCGCACGGCTAATGCCGAGCTTACCCAAGGCTAATGCGTGGGCGGCGCCACGCGCCTTTCGCCATGCTAAATCACTCACATACATCAACCAATCTACACAGATCCAATATTGCAGCTCACACCGCTATTCACACATCAAACAATCGTGTAAAGGCTCAACCTTGCAGCAGCGAATTAGGGAGCTAAGAGGGTGTTTAATAATACCCTCTAAAAAGATTTGTCGGGAGAAAAGGACAATTATTAGAAAGTAAATGATTAAATTTGCATATCGGCCCGTTGGGAGGATCTAACTTCCGTGGGCCGGAATGCATTCCCATTTTTTACACACTACCACTTTTCACCCTCAGACCGATGGAAGCGACTCAGCGACGAATCCTGCTCATCATCAATCCAATATCGGGCATCGGAAGCAAAGACACTTTCGAGCCGCTTGTGCGCAAGACTCTTGAACCACTGGGCTATACCGTCACCACAGCCTATACATGTGCCCGTGGCGACGCCACACGTCTGGCCCATCAGGCCGTCAAGGAAGGCTACTATGGCGTGATCGCTGCCGGAGGCGACGGCACTGTCAACGAGACGGCACGCGCATTGTGCCACACCTCGACAGCCCTCGGCATCATACCCTGCGGATCGGGCAACGGCCTCGCGCGCCATCTCGGCATACCTATCGACCCCGTGGCCGCCGTAAAGGTGATCGCCGCCGACCATGTGGTGGAGAGCGACTTCGGCGCAGTCAACGGACGCCCATTTTTCTGCACTTTCGGTGTAGGATTTGACGCTGCGGTAAGCACCAACTTCGCCCGTCAGCACCGCCGTGGCCCTCTAACATATATAAGGAGTGCCATCGCAGAATACATAAAATTTCATCCGCAGGTCTACACCGTAAGCGCCAACGGACATGTGCTCACCGAGAAGGCCTTCCTGATAGCCGTATGCAACGCATCGCAATATGGCAACAACGCCTACATAGCCCCTCGGGCATCGATCACCGACGGTGAGCTCGACATAACGATAATCCATGCGGGCAACCCGCTCGACACCGCCATGGTGGGTATGGACCTCTTCACGGGCTACATCAACCAGAACACACTGATATACTCGTTTCGCGCACCGGCGGCAGTGATATACCGTCAGAACCCCGGCCCGGCCCATCTCGACGGTGAGCCGCTGACCATCGATGACACGATGGATATCAAATGCCACCCATCCGGACTAAGGATATTCACCCCTGAGCAAGAAGTGACATTCCGACCACTGATAACACCAATTGAAAATGCCGCAAGAGATTTTGCATGTTCTGTAACACGGCTTTTCAACAGAAAATAGAGCTATCAAGAGCGTATTTCAAAAAATGGAATACGCTTTTTTATTTTTTTGACTGAAATTTTTGCAAAAGCGCCGAAAAAAGCGTAACATTGTGAAATCAAACCTATCCTCAAGACGTTGATTATAGACAAGAGGTAGATAGAGTCACCTATTCCTTGTCAGCGCCATGAAGCATGGTTTAATACCATAAAATTCTTTTTAATTCTCTGTATTCCTCGATCTTTCCCCAACACAGGAACTGACAAGAAAGAACTAAAACTAAAATTCTAACTATATCACCAAATGAGTTATCTTAAATTTGATAAAAACCTCATGATTAACTTGGAGCAATCACTCCACAAGGAGATGCTCCGCACCAATCAGGCTGGCGCTTATCACTGCTCGACCATAGTGGGGTGCAACACCCGCAAGCAGCATGGCCTGCTGGTGATCCCGATTCCCGAGCTCGGCAACAAGAACTATGTGATGCTGTCGTCGCTCGACGAAACCGTAATCCAGCATGGCGCGCCGTTCAATCTGGGGCTTCACCGCTATCAAGGAGGCATATACAGCCCCAACGGACACAAATACATTCGCGAGTTTGACTGCGAGACCGTGCCACGCACCACCTACCGCGTGGGAGGGGTGATCCTTACCAAGGAGGCAGTGTTTATATCGCAGGAAAACCGCATCCTCATACGCTATACCCTGGTCGACGCCCACTCCGACACAACGCTACAGTTCCGTCCGTTCCTCGCATTCCGAGAGGCAAACGAACTTGTAGTGCAGAACAACCGCCTCAACCAGGACTTCACCGAAGTAGACAACGGTGTAGGATTCTGTCTGTATCCAGGATTCCCTACACTCTACATGCAGTTTAACCACAAAGCCAAGTGGGTGAGCAATCCCAACTGGTACAACGGCATAGAATACATAAAGGACTACGACCGCGGACTTCCGTATATCGAGGATCTGTGGGTGCCCGGCTACTTCGAGATTCCGATCAAAAAAGGCGAATCGATCATATTCTCCGCAGGAACCACCGAGGCCAAGCCGCGATCGCTCAGCAAGATGTATGAGACAGAGATCGCGAGCCGCACTCGCCGCACATCGTTCTACAACTGCCTGAAAAACTCCGCCAAGCAGTTCTACATAAAGGATGGCAAGAACGAATATCTGATATCAGGCTACCCATGGGGCACAATCAGAGCCCGCGACACATTCATGGCACTCCCAGGAT
>CANPDS010000129.1 GCA_947573015.1 uncultured Muribaculum sp. | reverse complement strand
ACGACGGCGTTTCAACGCTTCAAGATAATAATAGTCGGCATAGTTGAGCGGAACGTCGATCTCAACATTAGCAGGCAGGCTCGTCACACTATGTTTCAAAATAAATCGCCCGTTATCGCCCGGCGTGGCAGTATACTCAGCAGAAGAGAGCGAGCGCATGATATCATCGGCATACTCCTTATACCGGAGAGCATTCTCATCACCTACCGGACACGTCGAGAGCTCGTAAAGAGCCGATGCAATCACGGCAGCCGAAGACGCATCGCGCGGCTCATCCGGTATGCCGGGAGCATCCATATCCCAATAAGGCACCTTATCAGCCGGCATATTGGGGTGGTTCTTCACAAATTCAAACGTATTGACTGCCCTATTGAGATAAGCCGTATCACCGGTGGCCCTGTAGGCTACGGTAAAACCATAGATAGCCCACGCCTGTCCACGCGACCATGCCGAAGAGTGGGAATAACCCTGCGCCGTATGGCGATGAGCCACATCTCCCGATATCGAATCATAGTCAATTACATGAAAGCAACTCCCGTCAGGACGGAAATGCTCCTTAAGGGTACGGTTGGCGTGGCTCACGGCAAGATTATAATAAGAACTGTCGCCCGTAAGACGCGTGGCATCAAATAGCAGTTCGAGATTCATCATATTGTCGATAATCACCGGGCATGTCCACCCCTTGGCCTCACGCTCGCTGCCTGGAGTGACATCCCAACTCTGGATTATACCCGGCACCTTGCGGAAACGCGTGCTGAGCGATCTGGCGGCCTCCACCACTGCATTGGCATAAGCCGAATCGCCCGTCAGACGAAATCCGTTGCCAAAACTGCTGCCGACCATAAAGCCCACATCGTGATGCCACTTCAGATATTGAGCATCGGCCACTGCCTCGGTGTATTTTCTTGCATAAGGTAGCAGCGTCGAGTCGCCGGTAAGCTCGTAAAGATACCATACTGTGCCAGGGAAGAATCCGCTGCGCCAGTCTGTCACGTCGCAATAATCCACTGTACCGTCAGGCCTCAATGATGTAGGATTGTGAAATTCGCCTGTAAATGATTCGATGGTATCGATCTGCAAGCCTATCTGTGCACGGGCATTCTCTATGGCCTGTTCATCCCATGCTTTAGGCTTGGAACTGTTGCATGCGGCAAACGCCAGCAGTAGCGCGGACACCGCATAAATGTTGGTCTTCATGATTTTATGGTTATATTAATTATTCTGATTGGTTGATATTGGCGTGGCTATGGCTATTCCATAATAATAATAGCCGCAAAATTTTGCAAAATCTATAGCCTCCCGATATATGTTTCACAACATATTTCCGCAGTTAGTTAAGATTTACACAATTACATTTAATGACCAAATCGGCAATTTCAAATAAAAAAAGCCTTATTTTTTATTGCAATTATCATACTTTTTTTTAAATTATATTTGCAAAAATCACAAAAACACAAAATAATCAAGCCGATTATTTTGACAATATCGAACTGATTTAAACTTAGGGATTACTCCAGTTTTGAATTTAACATTTTGAAATACGTTTAAATCACTGCATAATCTCATTGGGCAAATAAATCAATTTAAAGCACATAATTTATGAATAGTTCTGTTTTTATTAGTTTTGTCAGAATGACCTTACTGCGAATTGCAATATTAATAGCAATTGGCACCGTAGCCATCAGCGCCACCGCTCAGGAAATCATTTCAATATCCTATTCCGATAATTATGTAAAAAACTCGCCTATGCCATAATGAGGGGAATCGCAAGGATTATGGGATTGGGATCAAGTGTGAAAATTGACGGATCGGACAACTATTCTTTCTCTCAGAAAAAGGGATATTCGGTGTTCGACAATCTTGTGGTGAATTCTTCCGGGCAGAAACTGACATCTGTCAGTAATAATGAGGGTAGACCAAATGCTACTCTCAAGGCCTACGCTAATGAGGATAGTCAGAATTTCTATGCAGAGCCATCTTCGGAACGCTATAAGCTCCAGCCTCCGCCTTATTCCCCGGAATATCCTTCGTTTTCATTTGTCGAAGATAATAATTCGCTGATGAGAAGAGACCTTCAGAACGGCGATAAAGACTATTAAACTGATGAAAAAATGAACCGCATATCGCTTATTATATACTTAATTGTTGCCATTGCTATTAATGGCAACAATGCGTGCCTGGCGCAAGATCTGATAGCTCCGCAAATTATGCAGAATGGCCAGGCATTCGGGTATGATCATATCTTCACAAGTCCCGATCCTATTGAGTTCTCCTTAAACAATCCCGATATAAAAGGAGAATGGAAGGTTGAGATTCTTTATGATGATGGATATGATGTTGCCGATTTCCAAGCGACAGAGGAAGGAAGGTGTATTTTCTCGCCAAACGAAGCCTCGTGGACATGGGCTGAGCGCCAATTTGATCAGACACTTCAGCGAGATATATATGAGGTAAGAATAAGTTTTACCTCTGCCAAATATATTGTAGAATGGAAGTCTGTAAAGTTTGCATTATTACCATCTACTCCGATTATATTATATCTGATGTAATTTTTACATTTGAATATGATTGGGAATTAGATATAATTTGGCCATATGGCAAATTTGAGTTTAATATCCAATCTGATGATGCCACTGGATATGGGATAAGGATTTCAGATAGTTTTCTTTTTTCCGAACCCAAATTTTTTCCATATAACAGGGGATGGTTTGAAAATTCAAAAGGATGGTATGATGCAGACTGGGGTGAATATATGTGTGTATATGCAAAAAATAGATTTGGTTTATCGCATTATAGCGAAGTCTTATGTACCACCGACTATATTACAGATGAAAATGTTCTGAATAGGATTAATGAACTTAGACATTTAGCATCAATTGATGATATAAATGTGGACGATTCCATACCAGATGCTGTATGGAATGACAATACTATATCATTCAATCTCCCAATTGATCATGTTGAAATATATGATCTTTCAGGCAGGCAGATAATCAATGCTGCAAATATTTTTTCGTTGGATCTATCTCAGCTTAATAGAGGAATGTACCTCGTGACATATACACGCAACAATCATATATCAACCTTAAAAATTTTAAAGCAATGAAAAACTAATCTTAATCATCGCCATGCTGACATCTATCACTATGATGTGCATTGCCCAAGAAATTGACTCAGATACGATTTCTTGCGAAAACTATGCTAATGAGGCATTTAAAGGCGTTTTTATCGAAATGCCGAATTATCGTCAGGTCAACAGTGGAGCTAAATTCATTGTAACATATGAGGGAAATTGGCCGGAGGAAAGGTGATCTTCAAGGGGGCATACATATCCTGTCCGTCTACGATGAATCAGAAAAAATCAAAGACTTCAAATTTTAAAAATACCCTCTAAAGTATATATCCATAATTAACGCCGCAATATTCCTATAAGGTGGAAAATTTGGATTTGTGCCGGTTGATTCGGTAAAGTTAGGTAACTTTGCAGCCATGAGGATGCTCTCATCTACCACGCAGTGACCCACCAATGTATGTCGCTACGTGGCAGAATGGGAATTTTCACAATAGTCTAACTATAAAATCAATCAGCAATGTCAACTTATACCGAAGACCGCCGCAAGGTGACCACACGCCGCCTTGCCGAAATGAAGCAGCGCAACGAAAAAATAGCAATGCTCACCGCCTACGACTACTCTATGGCCAAACTTATCGACGAGGCAGGAGTAGACGCAATCCTCGTGGGCGACTCAGCTTCGAACGTCATGGCAGGAAATGTCACCACACTCCCGATGACCCTCGACCAGATGATATACCACGCTACATCGGTAGTAAAAGGCGTGAGCCGCGCATTGGTAGTATGCGACATGCCGTTCGGCACATATCAAGGCAACAGCAAACTGGCCCTCGAGTCGGCAATCCGCATTATGAAAGAGAGTGGCGCCGAGGCTGTGAAGCTTGAAGGCGGATCGGAGATACGCGAGTCGATCGAGCGTATACTCTGCGCCGGCATACCTGTGATGGGGCACCTCGGACTTACTCCGCAATCGATCAATAAATTTGGCACCTACGCCGTGCGTGCCAAGGAAGAGGCCGAGGCCGAAAAACTTATCGCCGACGCCAAGATGCTCGAAGAGATAGGATGCTTTGCAATCGTGCTCGAAAAAATACCTGCAACACTGGCAAAGCGCGTGTCAGAGCAACTCACTATACCAACTATCGGCATCGGAGCCGGCGGCGGCACCGATGGTCAGGTGCTCGTGATGCACGACATGCTTGGCATAAACAAAGGCTTCTCCCCACGATTCCTGCGCCGTTATGCCGACCTTTCCACTGTAATCAATGATGCCGTGGCCCACTACGTCGACGATGTAAAGACTTCCGACTTCCCCAACGCCTCAGAGCAGTATTAAACTGATTTCATACAATAACAGATAAACGTAGGGACGTACCTCGGTGCGTCCGATCCACTATGTTATAACCGGTTGCGGGCGCGCACCAAGGTGCGTCCCTACGTTTACAGCACTATGAACTCCATGGCAAAGCAGGAATACATATTAAAGAACCGAGAGTGGCTTGCGCAGAAAGCGCAGGAGCCGGGAGTGCTCCCACTCGACAAAGGTATCTATTACAAACCTATCAAGAAGGGTAACGGAGCCACTCCAAACCGTGGCTCCGTAGTTACCGTGCACTATATCGGAAAAACCATCAACGGAAAGACATTCGACAGCTCCCGAGGTGGCGTTGCTCCGGCTTTCCGACTTCGAGAACTCATTCCCGGATGGATTATCGCCCTACAGCAGATGCACGCCGGCGACAAATGGGAAGTGTATATCCCCGCCGAGCAGGCCTACGGCAAAATTTCCCAGCCAGGTATCCCCGGCGGCTCAACCCTCATCTTCGAAATCGAACTGATAGCCGTATCGTAGCACTCCTGCGTACAAACATCTTTAGGTCAACCAGCGTTATCATTGCGGTACGCTAAAGTAATCGGATTGCATATAGACACTATTTTATGACATTTTTTCAACAATAGTCGCCATTTGCAAAAGATTATTCGTATATTTGCATGAATTGTATATTATTTGTTGTTTCAGCATGTCAAAAGTAACCAAAGAAATGGCCCTCGAATATCATCGCGAGGGCAAGCCGGGCAAGATAGAAGTAGTGCCCACCGTCCCCTACTCCTCCATGCAGGATCTGGCGCTGGCATACTCCCCCGGCGTAGCATATCCCTGTCTTGAAATTGAGAAAAATCCTGCCGATGCCTATGAATACACCAGCAAGGGTAACCTCGTGGCAGTGATTTCCAACGGCACCGCCGTGCTCGGTCTCGGCGATATCGGCGCACTCGCCGGCAAACCGGTGATGGAGGGCAAAGCGCTCCTGTTTAAAATATTCGCCGGTCTTGACTGCTTTGACATAGAGGTCAATGAAAAAGACCCCGACAAATTTATCGAGATAGTAAAAGCGCTCGCCCCGACATTCGGCGGCATCAACCTTGAGGATATCAAGGCTCCAGAGTGCTTCGAGATAGAACGCCGCCTCAAAGAAGAGTGTGACATTCCCGTGATGCACGACGACCAGCATGGCACAGCCATCATCTCGGCCGCCGGCCTGCTCAACGCCCTTGAGATCCAGGGGAAGGACATCGCCAAGGTTAAACTCGTGGTGAACGGCGCAGGAGCTGCCGCAGTGAGCTGCACACGCCTCTATATAGCCCTCGGCGTAAAGAAAGAGAACGTAGTGATGTGCGACTCCAAGGGCGTGATCAACCGTTCCCGCAAGGGTCTCAACAGCCAGAAAGAGGAGTTTGCCACCGACCGCGATATCACCACTCTGGCCGAAGCCATGGTGGGTGCCGACGTATTCCTCGGCCTCTCTGTAAAGGATGTGGTAACCCCGGAGATGGTACAGTCAATGGCCGACAATCCCATCGTATTCGCCCTCGCCAATCCAGATCCCGAAATCTCCTTCGAAGCCGCTATGGCCTCGCGTCCCGACTTGATCTTCGCCACCGGCCGTTCGGACTATCCCAACCAGATCAACAATGTCCTCGGCTTCCCATACATATTCCGCGGTGCACTCGATTCAGGAGCGACAACTATCAACGAGGCCATGAAACTCTCAGCCGTAAAGGCTATCGCCGCACTCGCCAAAGAGCCTGTACCATCGGTAGTCAATGCAGCCTACGGTATGTCGAATCTGAAGTTCGGCCGCGACTATATCCTGCCTAAGCCGCTCGACCCCCGACTGATCACCACCGTGGCTCCAGCCGTGGCACGCGGGGCAATGGAGAGCGGTGTGGCACGTCGGCCTATCACCGACTGGAATGCTTACAACGAAAAGCTGCGCTCACTGATGGGCTACGACAATAAGTTCATGCGCCGCGCCACCGAAGAAGCCCGCCGCAATCCCAAGCGCGTGGTATTTGGCGAGGCCAACACGGACAATATGCTCCGCGCAGCCGTAAGCGCTTATCAGGACGGTGTATGCATACCCATCCTGCTTGGCAACGAAGAAATGATCGAAAAGCGCGCCAAACGCCTTGGCCTTGAAATCGAAGGAATTGAAATAGTCAACCTGCGCCACGACCGCGAAGCCGAACGCCGCGAACGTTTCGCCGAAAAGCTTGCCAAATCACGGCAGCGCAACGGCGTGACTCTTCCGGAAGCTCTCGAGCTTATGTTCGACCGCAACTATTTCGGCATGATGATGGTCGAGACAGGAGAGGCCGATGCAATGATCTCAGGCACATACTCTGGCAGCCGAAAGGCAGCACGCATAGCGGAGGAAGTGGTAGGCATACGCCCCACCTACAACCACTTCGCCACCATGCACATACTCAACACCAAACACGGCACATATTTTCTCGCCGATACCACCATCAACCGTGATGCCGACGAAGACGCCTTGTTCGACATAGCGCGTCTCGCCCGCAACTCCGTAGAGTATTTTGCCTACGAACCCGTGATGGCAATGGTATCTTACAGCAACTTCGGTTGCCACAAGGAAAATGAGCCACAGATGGCCCACCGTGTGGTGAAGCGCATGCATGATGCATATCCCGAACTGCCTATCGACGGAGAAATGCAGATGAACTATGCTCTCAACAAGAAGGCTCGCGATGCGGCATATCCATTCTCGCGCCTCAACGGCAAGGATGTCAACACACTTATTTTCCCAAACCTCACATCAGCCTCAACCGCCTATCGCATGATGCTTGAGATGGGCCTCGCCGAGGCGATCGGCCCGATCCAGATGGGTCTGAACAAACCGATCCACTTCATAAGTGTAGATGCAGCCGTACGCGACATA
>CANPDS010000128.1 GCA_947573015.1 uncultured Muribaculum sp. | reverse complement strand
AAATTGGCTGTAGCGCTATGGCACACCGTAACAGTAGCATCTCCTGGAATATGCTTCTGCATCATAAGATTTGCCACCGGCTTGCCTACGATATTACTGCGGCCAAGCACCACACAATGTTTGCCTTTTGTCGGGATATGGTAGCGATCAAGCAGATCAATAATTCCGGCAGGAGTAGCCGATAGATAGCATGGTAGACCGATCGACATGCGTCCTACATTTATCGGATGGAAACCATCCACATCCTTGCGGTAGTCGATCGCCTCAATTACCTTTTGCTCTGAAATGTGCTTCGGAAGCGGGAGCTGCACTATAAAACCATCCACATCAGGATCATTGTTGAGTTGCTCGACAGCTTTTAGAAGTTCTTCTTCAGTAGCATCATCCTCCATGCGTATAAGTGTGGAGGTAAAGCCACATTGCTCACAGGCGCGCACCTTATGTGCCACATAAGTCTCACTGCCACCGTCATGACCAACGAGAATCGCCGCCAGATGAGGACGTTTTTTACCTGCAGCCACCATATTCTCTACAGTAGCTGCAATCTCCGTTTTGATTTCATCGGCTACTTTTTTGCCGTCAATTAATGTCATATCTGCCACAATCGTGATTTATAGTAGTTAAAAATAAAAGCGAATCTTGGGCGGTCTGTCTTTTTTGAATTATAGTCAGACTGCATGCACAAAGTTAGTGAATGCCCCGATGGTATGCAAACACATAGTAACGGTAAAAGTCCAATCACGGCATCTTGTTCAAAAAAATTTGCGTCAGACTACAATATGACATATATTTGCAAAAAATACCATAACTACTCAAATGAAACGATTATTATTTGGATTGCTACTGATGATTGTAGCGACAGCCCAACCTGCATTATGTGCACACTGGCCTGGAAAGAAGACCACATGGCATGATGCCGCACGTTATGATTTCACCATGCTTGACCGTGAAGTAACCGTGATTGTTCCGGAAAAGCCTCTTCCTGGAAATCCATGGATATGGCGACCGGCATTTTTCGACGCATTTCCTGACATTGACATCGCAATGCTCGAAAAAGGATATCACATATTATATTTCAATGTAACCAACGAATGGGGTCGTCCGTCGGCACTCAGCGCAGGCAAGAAATTTTACGATTTTGCAGTGGGCCATGGACTGATGGACCGTGTGATACTGGAAGGCCTGAGTCGTGGAGGATACTATAGCCTATGCTGGGCACAACATTATCCGGAGCATGTGGCAGCACTTCTTCTCGACAATCCGTTGGTCGACCTGCGCGAGCTTAAAAAGAACGACGAATGGTTTTCAGATGTGGTCAGCAAGTGGAGAGATGACTCCATAGAAAATCCAGAAGTCTTCCACAATGCTGTCAACAACCTCACTCCTATTGTAAAAAACCGCATTCCCATATTGCTTCTTTCCGGGGGTAGCGATACCATTGTACCCTACGAGCGGAATGGCAAAATCATAAAGGATACCTATCGCCGCTGGGGCGTGCCGATGAAATCAATAGTCCGGCCACATTCCGGACATCATCCACACAGCATGTCGCAACCCGAACCTGCCGTAAAATATCTCACCGAATGCATATACGGCAAAGCCGACTCCACACTGAGAGTGGCATGCATCGGCGACAGTATGACAGAGGGAGTAGGCACCGATGATTTCTCCACTCAAAGCTACCCAGCCATACTTCAAAGTCTGCTTGGCGACGGTTATAAGGTGGGGAATTTTGGAGTGAGTTGTGCCACTATGCTCAAAAACGGCAAAGACGCAGGTAATCCGTTTGGATACTCCGGGCTTCCTGCGATGCAAAAAGCATTGGATTATAATCCAGATATTGTGGTAATAGCACTCGGTGTCAACGACTGCAAATCATACAATTGGGAAAAACACGGTCAGGAATTTATTTCCGACTATCAGGATATGATCAATACATTCCGCATGCTGCCATCAATTCCTGAAATTTACCTTGTCGTGGAACCTTACGTATGCATTACCCCACAGACTTCATCATGGGGGTTTGAGGACAAAGGATATTACGAAGAGATGATGAGCCATATCATCACATTATCAAATGACAACAAACTGACTGTCATCCCTCTGACTGACATATTCCGTGGCGAAGAACACGACTGCTATGCTCCTAATGACCATCCAAATCCACGCGGAGCCGCAATGATGGCAAACGCGATCAAGAATGTCATTGCAGGAAATAATCAATAGTTTTTTTACGAATTATCTCAAAAAAACTTGCACAAGCAAAAAGTAATACTTAACTTTGCACCGCTGAAAAGGAAAAACAACCCACAATAAGTCAGCGAAAGGAGAGGTGGGTGAGTGGCTGAAACCACCGGTTTGCTAAACCGACGTAGGATACAATCCTACCACGAGTTCGAATCTCGTCCTCTCCGCCAAAATTATTACAAGCCCTGTAAGTAGTTTACTTACAGGGCTTTCTGTTTTTGGGCATGTACCATGAAATGCCACGAAAACGCCCCGTTTTGACATAGTTGTGCTACACAGATGCTACACGGCAAGAGAGCAGAAAAGCGTGTAGCAAATTTTAACTAACTATTTGATACGCGTGATTTGCCACACTTTTGTCTGCTCATAATCCAAGTGTAGTGAATACCTTTGCGGCTACAATCTGCTACACAACACCCAAAGGATAATATTTAACACTTTAACATATGAGCAAGAGCAATCTTAACATCCGGTTCTATCTAAGAGTATGTTTGAATTTAACTCAATGAAATTCTTAGAATGAAAAATCGGCATCTTCCGAGCTTTCATTCAGTCGTTATGGCACCCCATAACTCATTCATTCAATCTCAGAATATGCTCGTTTTTCTCTCCTAATTATAAACATCAGTTAAATTCAAACATACTCTAAGAACCAACCACGTCAACCGCGATGGCACCTGTGCTATCATGGTGCGTATCTCCGTCAATGGAGAGCGGACTGACTTTGAACTGCCGGGATGGTGTATTCTTATACTGTTGTATCTTATAATACCGCTGCAATCTTGCGGATATTTTCAAGGCGGCTCATGAAAGTTGAGTCAGACTTTGCGACCTGCATATTGTAATCCGCATGAAGTTGTAAAAACATATTTGCGGATATACCCAACGCCGATAACTATTTCAGACCATTAATCGGCGTTTTTCGTTAATTTTGCAATATTTATGAGCAGGATTTACGCAAGAAAATCGCAAACCATTACAGAATCCGATATCGGTTGCCTGAATGAGTCGAATCCAATTAGCATCTGCTGATGATTAAGTAACACCAGAGCAAAGAAATGGAGATTGAAGAAATCAGAAATGACAAGAAGAGCTATCTTCAATTGTTACTTCTTGCCGACGAACAAGAAAGTATGATTGACCGCTATCTGAATGACAGCACGATGTATCTTTTGAAAGACAAAGAGAATATTATAGGCGAATGTGTAGTTCAAGATGCGAGCAAAGGAATCATTGAGATTAAAAATATAGCAATCAGACCCGAATTTCAAGGAAAAGGGAACGGGAGAAAACTTATTGATTTTATCGGATCAAAATACCATGGTAAATATTCGATAATACAAGTTGGGACAGGCGATAGCCCATTGACAATCCCATTTTATGAAAAATGTGGATTCAAGCGCTTCGGTGTAATCAAGAACTTCTTCATTGACAACTATGATCATGAGATAATGGAAGGTGGCGTAAAACTCATAGACATGATAATTCTAAGAAAGAATCTATAAAGAAGACGAATACTAAAATTGAAGAAAAAGAACCGGACAAGAAGATATCGCACTGTCAATCCATGGTAAATCGCTAAATTTGTAGATTTATCAAATCTCAACTACAATGAATCAAAAACCAACCGCATCGCACATTCGGAGCGATGCGAGAAAAGAAATCAATGCTCTGGCCCTTATCAATCAAACTAAAGCCAATGAAGTATTGAAGCAATCCGGCATTGCTGAAATATGGAAAGAGGCCGGGTGTCGAGTAAATCTCGTTGGCTCGCTGAGAATGGGACTACTCGCTTCGCATCGGGATATAGATCTCCATGTCTATTCCTCCGGTATCACTGCCGAAAGCAGTTTCGCAATCGCCGCGAAAATTGCCAAGAATCCTAAAGTAACCGAAATCAGGTGTATCAACGGACTGCACACCGATGAACACTGCATCGCATGGCATGTGTTCTACAAATGTGATGATGGAGAAATCTGGCAGTTCGATATCATACATATCGAGGAGGGTACGGAATATGATGGATATTTTGAGAAAATGGCCGACAGAATAGTTGAGGTCATGACTCCTGATCAGCGCGACATTATCCTACGCTTAAAATTTGAAACACCCGAAGGTAAAGATTATCATGGTGTGGAATACTACGAAGCTGTAATCGCCGACAGCGTTACCGATATGTCGGGTTTTGAAAACTGGGTATCAACACACCGTAAGAAATCTCCTTACTACTGGATCCCTTAGAGTGTTTCAGAGTCAGAGATGAATCCCATCCGGCAACGGCTATAATCCACCAAGAAGTGCAACCGTTGCTGTATGGGATCCGACATGCTATCCTTCAGTATGAAAACTCGTAAACGAAGATCGCTCCTGCTGAGGGAAACCACTACCCTCCTTGGCAGCGCCAAAAGCCTTGACCATAAAAGCCATATTCCTTCCCAGATTACGCATTGTCTGCAATCCCTCAAGATCAGCCTCAACATCTTCGGCAGTAAAACCATGCACCTCGTTCCAATATGTACTCGAGACAATCGGCATAGCACTGATGGTGAAATATTTATTTATCTCATCAAAGGCTGATGTCGAACCTGCCCGGCGCGATGACACCACTGCAGCACCGACTTTCATCGTCTTGTCAAAAGTACCCGATGTACTGTAGAACAATCGGTCAAGAAAGGCCAGAAGCTGACCATTGCAACCCGCATAATACACCGGGCTTCCTACAACAAGCCCATCAGATGCGGCAAACTTAGGCGCTGTTTCATTGACAACATCGTTGAACACACACCGTCCGTGCTGGCGACAAAAATTACATCCGATGCATCCACGCACATCCTTATTACCGATATTGACGCGTTCTACCTCAATACCATTGTCGGTCAGAGTTTGTTCAACCTCTCGCAACCCACGGTCTGTACATCCGCTCAGATGGGGACTTCCGTTTATAACCAATATCTTCATTTTGTGCATATGTATATTACATAATTAAGCCGTGAAAATTCTTATACAAATAATTTTCACGACTTAATTATAACGCGTTGAGTAGATAATATTGTTTACTCCAAGAGTCAATTCCAAATTATCTGCCGTAAATCATTTCTTTTCAAGAAGAAGGGTTGCAGCATTCCATGCTGAGGCAGCATCAAGCACTTTAAGCAACTCGGGCCATTCCGCCACAGGAAGAGTGGCCTTATTATAGAGTTTCACAATCTCAATGCTTATCTTGTCGGGCGAAGGCAGTGTAGCCTGCGTGACAAAACAACCAGCAGCATTCTGAACATCCTTATTTAGCGACGCAAGCGAGGATGCGCTGACAGCATATCCGGCAGGAATATCAATATTGATATATGTGACATACGCCCGTGGAGCACGCAGATCCACATCGTCGTGCCTGTCGCGGTCGGATGGCAGCACCTCAATCTGATTGCTGAACAATTTTCCTACCGACAGCACCATATTCGATCCGGCACGCTTCACGAGATTGTCCATCTTATAATTGAGTTCATACACCAGATCCGAGGCCGCAGGATCAATGCCAAGCTGAGTTACTTTACCATCAATAAACTCGGAAGGAGCCGCGCCATGATAGCCCTCAATCTCCTCCTTGAAGTCATCCTTCTGTTCCTTCAGGCCGTCGGCATATCGTTCGATACGATCAGCCGCTTCTTTCTTGCTCTCCTTTACATTGACAGGCCATCCGAAACGTTCGAGATATTCCTTATAACCCTTATTGACATCCTCTTCCGACAGGACCACAGCGGCAGGCAACTTGGTATAGCCGCGATATGATTCTTTTCTGTCAACTTCTAACGTCGTGCCATCTATCGTCACACCAAGTTCAGAGACATTCAGATTGGTGGCAGGAGTAGAAACCGGTATTTCGAAATAATCAGGTGTGCCGGTGAATTTTTTACGGATTTTTGCAGGTACCCACAATAGAGCCTTGCGCCCCTGCAGATCAGGACGAATCTCACCTGGCGCATACACTCCCAACGGTGGGAAATAATAGCGCGTACTGTCGCCATGAAGGTGAGTGAAGAATACGGTGTTTTCCAGATTGATCAACTCATCAAGTGGTTCATCATCATTCGTCGTCGACATACCGCTCTCCACCAGATACGAGTGGGAACGTAGCAGCCCATTGAGCTGAATAGCAAAATCACGCCTGCTCATACGCGCCCTATGTCCGATATAAAGATAGCACAGAAGATTATAGATATAGTCGGCACCCTCCTGTGATGTTATAGTGCCGTTCTTTTTCATTTTGTCGAGCTCCTTGAGTATCTTCTGGCCATCCTTCATGTAATTTTTCATTACGAGATCTCCACTAATCCAAGGCTTACTGAACCAATATTCATCCTCATCCCAACGGTCTTCCTGAATCAGGCACACATCAGGATTTGGCTGCAGGCCATCTTTTCTTGCGCTTTTAGGAGTAAAATCACTGCTGTTACGACGATTGAACACATACATTTTTATCATCGGCGACTGCTGTTCACGACTATACCATAACCTCGGCTCCTTAGCCGAAATATCATCCAACTCCATATCAAGCACATAATTGCCATCCTCATCGCGGCTGACAGTGAAATCAGGAGCACCGTTAAGAGTGCGGTATTGTGTGGTGAGCTTATCGTCAATCACACAATGCACACGGTAATTGAGTATCGGAGCAGACTCTTTAAGGCAGAAATCGACCGGATCAGGATGCACATTCTGCATCTTCGTCTCGGTATAGAAGAACACATCGATATCATCGCCAATCTCAAGTCCCGGAATAGCAAGTTTACGGCTTTTCTTCTCACCTTTCTTACCCTCCTCAACCTCGACAAACTCAGATGTATCGACATCTACAATACGTCCGTCAGACTTCACAAGACGAACGCCCATGGCACGGCGCGATTTCTCATAGCCCTCGAAATATTTTTTCTTATGGTCAATACCGAAATCAAACTCAGAATATTTCTCCAATGCAGCCTTGTCGTTGATATGAATCAGCATACGGGTAAGGTGTATGGCCTCTACACGTGCACGCCGCGATACGGTGGGTAGCAACAGCGGACCGGGACGCACTCCTACACCGGTCTT
>CANPDS010000127.1 GCA_947573015.1 uncultured Muribaculum sp. | reverse complement strand
CCTCAAAACACGAATTGATATCTATACCGGCCATTCCCGGACGCATCGCACCGATTATAAGCTCAATATCATCCGGGCCAATACCTCCGCTGAGCAGATAAGGTATGTCAAGTTGATATCTATCAAGAAGTGAATGATCGAAATGCACGCCAGATCCTCCGCGCATTTCGCTTTTTGTATCGAATAAAAACATATCGACACATCCCATATACGGATCCAGAGCATCAATATCTTCAACTGAGCCAACCGCAATGGCTTTGAATACCGTAAAACCGGAATCACGCAACGAACGGCAAAACTCAGGACTTTCATTTCCGTGGAGTTGCACAATAGCGATGCCATACCGTTCACATATACTCCTGATTTCGTCAGCGGAAGCATCGACAAACACTCCTACCCTACGCACATGTTCCGGCAAGCTCCTCACCACCTCAGGATCAAGTCCACCGGCATATCTTGGTGAAGATGGATAAAATATAAAACCCATCATCATCGGAGTAAGAGCAGCCACATTGCGGATATTATCGGGATCTCTCATTCCACACACCTTTATCATCATCTCGGCGTGAAGAGGTTGACTTTTATTCTTCATAACCATTTATTTTCCAAGAAAATCATATAATGCATGCGCAGGATCATACTCTCGCATAAAACGCTCTCCAATAAGGAATCCGGAATATCCACACTTACGTAGACGTATGACATCATCCATACTCTCAATTCCACTCTCAGCCACAAGAAGTGCGTCAGGCATACGGCGTGCCACTTCCAATCCAAGTGCCTCTGCGTGTGCTACATCAGTCGACATATCCGCGAGATTACGGCTATTGACACCCAACATGTCAGGGGAAATATGTATTACCTTATCGAGTTCATCGAGAGAATGGATCTCCACCAATATTTCAAGTCCTACAAGATGAGCATATGAAGCCAGATCGCGCAGTTCAGAGTGAGACAGCACACTTGCTATCAACAACACTGCGGAAGCTCCAAACGCTCTTGCTTCGTCAATCTGCTCATGTGCAATCACAAACTCCTTTCGCAACAATGGAAAATCACTCTTCTCTACCGCTTTGGCGGCACATGCGAGATCAACTACCGATCCTCCAAAATAAGCGGTATCAGTAAGCACACTGGATGCGGCCGCACCATTGGCAGCATATCCGCAGACTGTATCCACAACATTAGCAGAACTATTGATAAGTCCTTTTGATGGACTACGTCGTTTAAACTCGGCTATTATTCCTGTGCTACTTTTTTTTAGAACTTCTACCATCGACGGCACTCCCTCGGGATATTCCATCGACGACACAGCATTATAGTAGCCGGTTTCACGCAAAGCTGACACCTCGCAACGTTTCGTATCCACTATTTTCTCAAGTATATTCATAGTGTGCCTATATATCAACTGTTTATATCAACAAATCTACTGAAACAAGCGTAAGCTCGTCCGGATGCTATGGATTCACGCGCTTCTGCAATCGCATCAGCGATAGAAACCTCCGGATTCAATGTATTGATGGCAAATGCAGCATTGGCAACCACACAATCAGTCTGTGCACACGTAGCTTCCCCTGTTAGCACACGATCAAATATTTTTGAAGCTTCATCAACAGTATCGCCACCATACAGTTCTGATTGCTTTGCGGTAACAAGCCCGAAATCATCAGGAGAATATATCTTCTCACCCATATCCGAAGCCACTTTAAACGAAGAGGTAAGAGATATCTCATCATATCCGTCAAGCGAATGTACAACCGTGCATTTTATACCCTCCTGTTGAGCTATATAATGATAAAGACGCATCATTTTCAGTGAATACACACCTAACAACTGATGACGAGGACGTGTAGGATTTACCAACGGGCCAAGCATATTGAAAAAGGTACGTATACCAAGCTGACGCCTCGCCGACGCCACACTTTTCAACGCAGGGCTGAACAACGGCGCATGCAGATAACACACACCCGACTCATCAAGCGAACGCCACAATCGCAACTCTTCCGCAGTAAAACGCACACCGTGATGTTCAAGCACACTCGACGCTCCACTTACCGAACTTGCGCCATAGTTGCCATGTTTGATCACCTTACGCCCGGTACCTGCCACAACAAAACATGTAGCAGTTGATATATTGAATGTATTCTTTCCATCACCTCCTGTGCCGACGATATCTATTGCATCCATATCCTCGAAGCCAACCGGAAGACGTCGCTCTACAATTGCATCACGAAATCCAGACAGTTCATCAAGAGTTATGCTACGCATAAGGTATACAGTCATAAACGCCGATAGCTGGCAATCGTTGCATTTACCGTCGGCTATATCTAGGAGTACTCGTCGTGCCTCATCGCGCGTTAGCGACGCATGCTCTATAAGTTTGCTTAATATCGCTTTCATAAGTGTCTAAATAGTTTTTATCATGTCTGTTCACACAATTCGATTGAACAGGCTTTCACTACTTATGTGAAATAAAATTATCAATTATTTTTACCCCCTCCGGAGTCAGTATTGATTCCGGATGAAACTGTACGCCATGAATATCATACACACAGTGGCGCAGACCCATCACAATGCCATCGTCGCTGCGCGATGTCACCTCAAGACATCCGGGCATGGAGGAATCATCAACAGCCCACGAATGGTAACGTCCGGCTTTAAATACAGATGGTATCCCTTCGTATATATAATCATGAGCGACAATCTTCACATCGGAACTTATACCATGATATACCTGCGGCATGTTATAGATGCTTGCACCGAAATATTCCGCTATAGCCTGATGCCCAAGACACACACCAAGAATAGGTTTACTTCTGGCATATGCGTCAAGCAGTGCAGGCAATATACCGGCTTCCGCAGGTATGCCAGGACCTGGAGAAATAATAATCTTATCAAATGACGCCGCGTCATCGACAGTCAGACAATCATTGCGCACAACATCAGGTTCACACCCGAGTGAACGCACGGCATGCACAATATTATATGTAAAGGAATCGTAGTTGTCAAATATGAGTAAACGCATGATATATGTCTATTCTAAAATTCAGGATTAAAGTGTCTATGTCAGGCATTGAACGTCTCGGCATACTGTACAGCAGCAGCCAAAGCACCGAGCTTATTTACTGTTTCCTGCAACTCATTTTCAGGAACAGAACGGGCTACAACGCCGGCTCCAGCCTGTGAATAAAGCGTGCCATCCTTGCTTAGGAAGCTACGTATAATGATCGCCTGATTAAGCGATCCGTCAAAACCTATCTGACCGATACATCCACCATAGACTACCCTTGAATGAGGCTCAAGCTCATCAATAATCTGCATGGCCCGCACTTTCGGCGCACCAGTAAGTGTACCGGCTGGAAATGTATCGGCAAATAGACTTATAATATCGGCCTTTTCCGGCAGAATGGCTTTCACCCTCGATACCATGTGTATTACATGTGAATAAAATCGGATCTGACGTAGAAAATCAATTTCAACACGTCCACCACTACGCGACAGATCATTGCGTGCGAGATCAACCAACATTATATGCTCTGCATTCTCTTTCTCATCTTCCAAAAGAGCATTGGCAAGTTCATGGTCACGGACATCATCGCCCGAACGCCTGAATGTCCCAGCAATCGGATCAATATAAGCCACTCCATCCTCCACACACAAATGAGTCTCAGGCGATGATCCGAACACCCGGAACGATCCAAAATCAAAATAAAACAGGTAAGGCGATGGATTGACACAGCGTAGAGCACGGTAGACATTGAAATCATCGCCGGAATATGCCTGAGAAAAACGTCGGGAAAGCACCACCTGGAATACATCGCCACGAAGCGCATGTGCTATACCCCGTTTTACCATCGCACAATAATCATCATCCGCTATGGATGGCTGCGGAGAAGAAAGTGCATGGAACGGATATTGCGGCACATTATTATTGTGAAGCATGGATACAATCGAATCAATCTCCGATGGAGCATCGGAGGAGATGGCATGCTCAATAATTGTAATATGATTGCGGAAATGATCTATACATATAATATATCGGAAAAGTATGTAATAGATATCAGGAATGCTACACAAGCGGTCTTCACGTGGAGCTATGTCGACATGCTCAAAATAACGCACAGCATCATACGCTGTGAACCCGAGCATTCCTGGCGACTTACCTCCCACAATATTTATTCCGGCAATAAACTGCCGCAGTGCATCAACCACCTTCCGACCTTTCATATCAGCAGTCACAACCGTATCCTGACCGGGAAGCATGGTAATAACAACATCATCTGCTACTCTGAATGAGGCCATAGGAAGAATACCGATATAGCTCATGGAATTTTGCGATGTATGGAAGTCTGAACTTTCCAACAGGGCTGATTCAGGATAAAGATCTCGCAATTTAAGATAAACCGACACTGGTGTCTGAAGATCTGCGGGAATAGTACGGGTATTTATATATATATTCATGATTGATATCAGAATTTATTAAATATGAGAAATATAGGTAGCCATGTCTTTATCGCCACGACCGGAAAGATTTACGACAACCACCTCGTCGATCGAAAAACGCATCTTATCAAGTACGGCAAGAGCATGAGCTGATTCAAGCGCGGGAATGATACCCTCGATGCGCGTAAGCTGCATGGCAGCCTCCAGAGCCTCGTCATCAGTGACAGGCACCACCTCCTCACGCCCACATTCGGCAAGATGTGCATGCAGCGGTCCGATACCAGGATAGTCGAGACCGGCAGAAATCGAATATGGCTCCACGATCTGTCCGTCAGGAGTCTGCATTACCATTGTACGAGATCCGTGAATGATCCCCTCGGTACCGACACTGATAGTTGCTGCCGTCATACCGGTGTCCACCCCAAGTCCAGCAGCCTCTGCTGCAATAAGCCGCACATCAGGATTATCAATGAAATGATAGAATGCACCGGCGGCATTACTCCCTCCACCGACACAAGCGATCACCGCATCAGGATAGTCTCTACCGGTATGCGATAGAAGCTGCTGTTGCATCTCACGGCTTATCACCGACTGAAAATGAGCGACCATACGTGGGTATGGAGCGGGGCCGACAGTAGATCCTATGACATAGAAACTATCCGGATGGCAACACCAGTATCGGATAGCCTCGTTTGTAGCATCTTTGAGGGTACTATTGCCGGAAGTAACTGCCTGAACCCTCGCGCCAAGCATCTGCATCCGCTGCACGTTGGGTTGTTGACGAGCCACATCTGTAGCCCCCATAAAAACAGTACATTCCATTCCCATCAACGCGCATACGGTGGCTGTGGCAACCCCATGTTGCCCGGCTCCAGTCTCAGCGATGATATGACGTTTCCCCATACGACGCGCAAGAAGCACCGAACCGAGCGCATTGTTGATCTTATGAGCACCGGTATGATTAAGATCCTCACGCTTAAGGTAGACACGTGTGCCATAACGCTCACTCAACCTTGGTGCGAAATAAAGCGGTGACGGACGTCCAACGTAATCCTGCAGCAAACAGTCAAGCTCTGCATTGAACTCCGGATCATCAGCATATCGGCTGAACGCGTCAGCAAGCAGCGCTACATTCTTATGGAGTATCTCCGGTATATATGCGCCTCCGAAACGTCCATAATAGCCATGAATATCTTCGGCACAAAGATTGGGTACAGTTAAAGTATGCATGATGTTGATGTATTTTCTGATAAATAAAAAAGCCGCCGATAGAGATGCAACTCTTTCGACGGCCGTTTATTGACTCTTTAATTTACCTATTGGGGCGGATTGTGAAAGCTAAAATCATGACACACACCAAAAGAGCCGTCGATTATCATAATCGCGGCGCCACCAATAAGAGGTATGCAGATTGACGAGTGTCATATATACTATTTTTATACAGTTATAATTCGTTTACATGGCAAATGTAGGTATATTTTTTGAATTACAAAATTTTTATGCATATTTTATTTCCAATAATTGAATTTTTTGTGATTTTATACATAAAAGGCACCACATAATGCATATAAAATGTATATTGCTTATCAAAAAGTGCTATATCAATATACGACTTATACAACCGAAGCCGAAGCATCGGCAACAGCATCAGACTGCGGACTCTCTACAATACGAAAACCAGATATAGCAATAATCAGACTCATAAGCGGACTTAGCCAATTAAAAACACAGAATGGCATATAAGCCAAGGTAGCAACACCGAGCACCGACGATTGCGTCACGCCGCATGAATTCCACGGAATAAGAACAGATGTAACCGATACAGAATCTTCCAGTGTACGGCTCAACAGCCGCCCTTCAAGCCCCAGACGAGAGTAAACATCACGATACATGTTGGCACCAACGATAATCGAAAGATACTGATCAGCAGTAGCCGAATTAAGGAATAACCCCGACACGGCAGTAGTGGCCACAGCAGAAACGCGATTACGCAGCATATGTGTGACAGCCGCTGTGATACGAGCTATATACCCGCAGCCCATCATCACCCCTCCAAACAACATGGCGCTGAGCACAAGCCACACAGTAGGCAACATTCCTTTCACACCACCAGTCGATACCAGACTGTCAAGTGAAGTATCACCTGTCGACAATGAAGTATTGGAGAACAGAATTTTCATCACTACCTGCAAATTATCAAAATCGTCCGGATTTGTGGCCGACGACAGCATATGCATGAGATGAGGCTGGAATATAAATATACCTGCCAATCCCATTAGTGTGCTAAGCAACAGTGTGATCAAGGTATTGATTCTAAGCACAATCAATATCATTGTCACAATAGGAATCACCATAATCCATGGTGTAAGATGGAATGTATCCCGTAAAGCAGCCACCATCCCGGAATGGCTATCTGTCGCTGTTGTATCAGACATGAAGCCTACCACAGCAAAAACCACCATCGAAATAACAATAGTAGGAACTGTGGTTATCAACATATAACGAATATGCCTGAAAAGATCCACACCTGTTGATGATGATGAAAGCACTGTTGTATCGGACAAAGGAGATATCTTATCACCAAAATATGCTCCTGATATAATGGCCCCAGCTACCCATGGAGTGGAATATCCCAAGAGAGTGCCGATACCAATAAACGCCACACCAATAGTGGCTATAGTAGTCCATGATGAACCGGTCATTATCGATATAAAAGCACATACGCCACAGGTTATCACCAGAAACAACTGCGGATGAATGAATTGCAGGCCAACGTCTATCATCATCGGCACTATACCTGACAACATCCATGTGGCTGCTACCGTGCCTATCAGCAGCAATATAGGCACTGCGGGAACAGTCTGGCATGCAGAACGCCATAATCCTCTACGCAACTCATGAGTATCCAATCCGCGCGATAGAATC
>CANPDS010000126.1 GCA_947573015.1 uncultured Muribaculum sp. | reverse complement strand
CCAGCCATTCAGACCCATTTTCTCCTCCTTGATCTGCAATATGGATGCCTCCTTGTTGTGGCTTAGGGCTGTGTGATCGTATGACACTGCGATACGGTTGTAGCCATCCGCATAGGTTGTGGATATGGTGCCAGCAATCAGCACTATCGACAGAATTATTTTTTTCATGATTAATATGATTATATTTCTATAAGCTATGGGATGGTATTTAATTATGTTAATGTTAAAGTGTGATGAATTTTAGCAAAAGTATAGATAATATTTAAAAGTAAAAGGATTTGGAGTCAATAATTTTACTTCTGAGATGTTGGTTTGATTTTATAAATAAAACCAGATGCTGTCTGCTGCCAGTGGAAATTATTGTATTTATGGGCCCCGAAATAATATTTTTCATTATATTTGCCAGTGGATTCCACCTAAACCAAAGAGTTGGCAATAGATGGATCTACATACTTAATGAAAGGTGTTATTGAAATTTTATCTTCGTCATTCGAACTTGGCGGTTTATAATGCAGTGAAGATGAGATTTGCAATAGCACTGCATCGGTAGCTTGTATCTACTCGTAATGGGTACCTATATAGCTTTATCGGTGTGGGGCTATTGTTTTATCTACTGCATGGGTACGCCAAGACCTGAATGACAGATAAAACAAGATACATTCCTCACACCTTTTTTTTGTCTATACTTAAGGGATTGTTTAATAATTAAATGTGAATATCTCACAGTTGGGCGATTTTATTAAATAAACTCTAAGGCTGATTTAATATATGAACTAAGATTAAATCAGTAATTGGCGTTCTGAGGGGAATTTGAGAGCAACAGGATTTATTTATGATCACACCTTATGAAGATTTTGACGTGATAATTGATATTTATCTGTTTTTGTGTGAACTTGATAAGGAAGTTTTTCCCACTGTATTAGATAAAAACGGCACGGAGTTAAATCATAATGAATATAATTTTGGCAATCCACGAGGATCTGATGAGTATGGAGTTGCGGATTGTGTCTCTGATTAGCAAATATATCTTCAGGCCTTGTAATCAGAAAATGACATGAGTTATATACCTTTGAGGATTTCAAATTCGAGCAAAGAGGTTTCACCGCTGATATTACTCGTAAAATATTCATGGCTGTCGGAGTGAGTTGAAATTCAATCCGAAATGTATGTGGTGATAGGAATGATGATGGTACGAAACTGACTTTCGTTAAATATGCTTATTAATTGGAGATGATGGGATGGTTTTCGTTCGAAATATGTATATTTGCATGAGTAAATACAATAATATTCATTATTGGTGCGAGATAAGCAGGTCATGAAATTTAGTTATACGAAAATTGAATAATACGTAATAATTTTCATGATTTACTTATCACGGATGGATAATTCAATAAAACAGAATAGCTATGTTCAGTAAAGATACATATGTAGAACGACGCCGCAGGCTGGCTGAAAAGGTTGGCAGCGGAGTGATATTGCTGCTCGGGAATGACGAGTGTGGCCGTAACTTCGAGGATGCGACATATCCTTACCGTCAGGACTCCACATTTCTATATTATTTTGGTCTTCCTTATGCCGGACTTAATGCCGTGATTGACGCCGACAGCGGTGAGGCGACACTGTTTGGCGACGAACTGTCGATCGATCATATAGTATGGATGGGCACGCAGCCGACACTTCATGAGAAGGCTCATGGAGTTGGGGTGGAGAAAATGCTCCCTTCCGATGTCCTGCGCGGAGAGATTGACAAGGCTGTAAAGTCAGGACGCCGTGTGCATACCTTGCCGGAATATCGCGCTGAACACACTCTGAAGCTTTGGCGCCTGCTCGATCTTAAGCCCGGAGAGCATAAGCCGTCGGTCGAGCTTATCCGTGCGGTAGTTGACCAACGCAATCATAAGAGCGAGGAGGAGATAGCAGAGATAGAGCGTGCCTGCAATGTCACTGCCGACATGCATATCGAGGCGATCCGTTGCGTGCGTCCCGGCATGTATGAATATGAGGTGATGGCTGCGCTCGAAAGAGTGGCTACCGCCAACGACTGCACTCTGTCATTTAACACTATCTGCACTATAAATGGTCAGACTCTCCACAATCCATATCATGGCAACCTTATAAAACCTGGCGACATGGTGCTTGTGGATGCCGGCGCTGAAACTCAGATGGGCTATGCCGGCGATATGACATCGACAGTGCCTGCCGACCGCACGTTTACACCCCGGCAGAAGGCGGTCTACGATGTGCAGGTGGCCGCTCATCAGGCCGCTGTGGCCATGCTTGCCCCGGGGGTGCCATTTATCGACGTGCACAATCGTGCCGCCGAGGTTGTGGCTCAGGGCATGAAGGATCTCGGAATGCTCAGGGGGTCGGCACAGGATGCCGTGGAAAGTGGCGCATATGCGCTGTTCTTCCAGACGGGTCTGGGCCATCTGATGGGGCTGGATGATCACGATATGGAGAATCTTGGTGAAGTATGGGTAGGATATGACGGCAAGCCGAAGTCCACGCAGTTTGGCCGTAAATCGCTGCGGTTGGCTCGTCCGCTCGAACCCGGCATGGTGCATACCATTGAGCCTGGTGTATATTTCATACCTGAATTGATCGATCTTTGGAAGAAAGAGAACCGCTTTGCCGACCAGATCATATATTCCGAGGTGGAGAAATGGCGAGATTGGGGAGGAGTGCGCAATGAGGAGGATTATCTCATCACCTCCGACGGTGCCCGTCGCCTCGGCAAGAAAATACCTTTGACCACGGAGGAGGTCGAGGCAATGCGCTGATGAATTTTATAAATAGATAATACGCCATTTTATCACACTGCATGTGATGGAATGGCGTTGATTAACTCTTATCATGATCACATTTCTAATCTGTCTGGCCTCGCTTGTGGCCGCTTATTTCATTTATGGACGTTATCTCGACCGCCAGGCCGGTGTTGACAGTTCAAAAGTAACTCCAGCCAACCGTATGGCCGACGGTGTTGACTATATACGCATGCCGCGTTGGCGTGTGTTTCTGATACAGTTGCTCAACATTGCAGGCACTGGCCCTATATTCGGTGCAATACTTGGCGCCTGTTTTGGCCCGGTGGCATTCATATGGATCACACTTGGAGGTATATTTTTCGGTGCTATGCACGACTATCTGTCGGGCATGATGATTTTGCGTGCCGACGGGCGTAGTCTGCCGGAGGTGGTCGGCAGTTATCTTGGCTCCGGGATGCGCAATTTCATAAGGCTATTCTCCATAGTGCTGATGATACTTGTGGGGGCTGTGTTCCTGCTGAGCCCCGCGCAATTGCTTGGCACGCTGGTGCCGTCCGTGCCGCAGGCATGGTGGGTCGGGATCATACTCGTTTATTATATCGTGGCCACTATGCTTCCTGTCGACAAGGTGATAGGACGGTTGTATCCTGTTTTCGGTGCGGCGTTGATAATAATGGCGCTTGGGCTGCTGGGCGCATTGATTTTCGGTGACTATGCGATTCCGGAGATGACCACATTCCATAATTATCAGCTCAATCCGCATGATCTGCCTATTGTGCCTACTCTGTTCATTACTATTGCCTGCGGCGCTATATCGGGGTTTCATGCCACGCAATCGCCTATGATGGCACGCTGTGTCGATAATGAGAGGGAATGCCGTATGGTGTTCTACGGATCGATGATATCGGAGAGCATAATCGCGCTGATATGGGCTGCTGTGGCCATGGCATTCTTCGGTGGAGCCGGCTCACTTGCGCAGACATTGGCTGATAATGGCAACAATCCGGCGTGGGCTGTCGATGTGATATCGCATGGCACCCTCGGAGCTATCGGCAGTGTGCTTGCGATGCTCGGTGTAGTGGCTGCGCCGATCACATCGGGCGATACGGCGTTCCGCTCTGCACGCCTTATTATCGCCGACATATTCCATATCGACCAGCGTCCGCTTGTAAAGCGGTTCCTTATCTGCATACCGTTGTTTGTGGTAGGATTCGGCATCACCTTGGTCGACTTCGGTGTGCTCTGGCGCTATTTCGCTTGGGCCAACCAGACACTCGGTACCATCGTGTTGTGGAGCATTGTGGTGTGGCTTGCCTCGCGTGGGAAAAATTTTGTGCTTGCTACCGTTCCAGCAATGTGCATGACATATGTCATCACCTCGTTCATGTTTATCAGTCCGCAGTTCTTCGGTATTGAGGATCGCACGGTGGCCTATTCGCTTGGTGGGGTAGCTACGGCGGCGGTGACATGCCTCGCTTTCCGGCTGGTGATTCCCTATCTCCGCGGCCGCAAATCCCTTGCCATCGACTGACATAGCCCTGCATGTTGAGATGCGTCTTACAAACATCAAGGAGAAATGACCAATGTTCAACCTAATCCTGAACAGAGAGGTAAGATTGAGGATCTGACGTTCGGGAAGCTTAATGGGAAATATAGAGCGGTTCAGATTGCAGGAGCTGTGTTGGTGTATTCTGCATTGGCTGCAATGGCTTTATTGTTATTGATCAGTGACAATATATGGTGGTGTATCATTGCAGAGTGCATGAACATAGCGGTTTTCGTATTTAATATAATGATTCTTCGGAAAGCATATCTTTTCAAAGGATATGCTCTTCGGGAACATGATATCAGCTATCGTACTGGCATGATATTTCCGAAGATAACCACTATCCCTTATCGCAGAATCCAGCAGGTGAGCATTGAGCAAAATCCGGTATCAAAATTTTTCGGGCTTTATTCTGTTGAGGTGGTTAATGGCGCTCAGGTTCTATCATCTTTAACTATCCCGGGATTGACTGAGGATATGGCGAGGCAGATCAAGAATTGTATCACCGGGAAACTTGCGGATTGCAATGACTGATTTTTCTCTTCCACAGAGAATGGGGCTGAATGCATTCCTGATCATATTCATAAAGATTTTCAGAACCGTTTTCAATGCATCTGTAATCTATTTTTTCATAAAAGCCTTTGATTCGGGATTGTGCCTAAGTGATGGTGATGTCTGGATAAGGATCATAGGTGGATTTATAGCTATGATAGGTGTCTCGTTGCTTCTGGCAGCTGTGGCCTACTTTCCCAAGAAGTTTTACGTTAAGGATGGATACCTGATTTTCATGCATGGATTATTGAACCGGGAGACTACAACAATTCCTCTCGGGCGTATCCATTCACTGCGTACAAAACAAGGGATATGGTATAGAATCTTTGAGATGAAGGGTATAGTATTCGACACTCTTGCATCAAAGGGCGCTGAAATTGAACTGCTACTTGATGAGTCGGAATGGCGCCACCTTCTGCATCTGATAGATAACGGTGAGCGGCCTAAAATCGCATTGGAGACCGAATCCAAACTGAAAGTCGCGACACATATCCGACAATTCGGGAATCAATATCTGTTGTTGGATGCCATATGCCAGAACCATTTGAAGGGTATGGCGATATTGGGAGGCTTTTTGGCGGCAACGTTCGAGCGTATGAATGAATTTATGGATAATAATGCGGCTGACACAATCATAGATTGTGCAATGTCGTTTTATGACGGGTGGTTGATGTCTCCATTGCGGTTGCTGCTGATCGTTGTTGTAATATACGCGGTTGTGTTGTTGTTATGGACAGGGAGGCTGTTTCTCCGCTATAGCAACATGTCGATGAGGTATGACAGGAAGCTTCTTATGTTTACTTATGGTTTGCTGTCTCGTTCAAGTTGCCGATTCAAGTTCGGCAAAGTATGCACAATATGGGTAAAACGCAATTTCTTTGAGAAAAAGCTTGGATTATGCACCTTGATGTTGAGGCAGGCATTGAATGTGACGGCCCAGAAAGAGGAGGATAATTTGAAGTTGTATGGTGTAGACTTATCCTCATTTTTTCTGAAATGGTGGCTTGGAGAAGATTATATGACCGAGTCTGATATCATCTCAGCACGATCAGGAAGAGGGGCATTTGTTCATTCCTTCTTGCCTGATTTGTTGATTTCGCTGATCGCTATTGTATTCTTGTGCTATTTCAACGCATATGTCTGGCTGATACTGCCGATAGTCTACCTGCTTATATCTGTAGTTAAGGGGATCTGTGCAATGCGCCGCAGCAGGATAGTTTTGAGAGACTCTTGTCTTGTGGTATATAATGGCTCTTTCGCTGAAATAGAAAACTACATGAAATATGGTAATATTGAGGTTGTAAGAATACGGCGTACACCTTTTACGGCATTTTCCCATCGTGTGACTCTCATTTTATCTACCCCCGGCTCAACTTTTAATGTGAGAAGTCTTTCGGAATGCGAGGCCATGCAGATATATGATCTGTTACTTTTGAAAACTGAAAGCTTATCAAAAGAACTGATTTAAACTTATTTTAAAATGTTGAATCAGTTCTTTTGGTAAAAGTGAGGATGGTGAGGATGTAATTGGCTGTTAAAGATTAAATTATAGCCAATTTATAGCTGATACTTATCAATGTTTTATGACTCGCCCCAGCGTCGGCGCAATGGGTAGCGTTCTGGGTGTATGAGCAGACGCAGTGAGGTAGGGTAGGTGAAGTAGGCCCATGTCCAATTGACGAGCACTGCCACTTTGTTGCGCATGCCGAGTATGGAGATGAGGTGGACGAACATCCATGCCAGCCATGCTAACCACCCTTTGAGGTGTATGCCTTTCAGATCGGCTACAGCGCGCCCACGGCCGATGGTGGCCATAGATCCTTTGTCGTGGTATGAAAAAGCTTTTTTCCATTGCCCTTTGTTGAGATTCCTGGCCAAAGTGCGGGCTTGCTGTATTGCTACCTGAGCAAGTTGAGGACATCCACGGGGAACATCGGCGGATGTATGGATGCAAATGTCGCCAATGGCCATCACGTCATCGCCAAGTCCGGCTGCGCGATTATATTCGTCCACGATTATTCGTCCTCCATGGCCAAGTTGAAGCGGGGTGCCCTCAGTACTGAAAGATATAGAGGTGACACCTGCTGTCCAGATCACCATTTCTGAGTACAGTGTGGATCCATCGGAGAGCGTTATTACATTTTTGTCGTACGACTGCATGTTTGATTTGAGGCGGACCTCTACCGCCAGAGTGTCAAGAACCTTGAATGCATATTCGGATGCTTGGGGTGACATGGCCTGTAGGAGACGGTCGGATCCTTCGACCAGTGTGATTGTCATGTCGTCGGGCTGTATGGATGGATATTCGCGTCGCAGGAGATAGCGTTTCATGTCTCCTAATGCACCGGCAACCTCCACGCCTGTAGGACCGCCGCCTACCACCACAAAGCTAAGCAACCGTCGGCGTGTGGCTGGATCGTGGCATATGGCTGCGCGCTCAAATCTGTCGAGGATCTCGTTGCGGCACCGCAGGGCCTCGGACGTGCGTTTAATGGTGAACACGTATTTATCAAGGTCTGCCATGCCGAAGAAGTTATTGCGTGTGCCGGCGGCTATCACGAGTTTGTCGTAATGGATTGTTTCGTATTGTGTGACGATCTTTTTTGCATCGGTATCGATCGTGTGTACTTCGCCCATGTGATATGTGGGCAGAGGATGCAG
>CANPDS010000125.1 GCA_947573015.1 uncultured Muribaculum sp. | reverse complement strand
TCAATCCGAATACTCCCCATCAGCTTGAGAAGATACGCGAGCAGCTTGCCGAGCTACAGGAGATTGTGGAGCATCGAGATTCGGAAGCCATGGGCGCATATCTGGCACGTGTTCGCGATAACCTTGCGTAATATGGTCACTGTATGGAAGAGATAATAAAATTCCTGCGGGACTTGCGTGAGCACAACAACAGGGAATGGTTCAATGCTCACAAGGATGTGTATAAGTCTGTGAACAGTAAGGTGGATGCACTTGCATCTGCATTGATAGGCAAGGTGTCGGAATTTGATCCTGACGCGATGCATCTCACGCCTGCCGATTGCACATACCGCATATACCGCGACACGCGTTTTTCTGCTGATAAGTCACCATATAAGACTCATATTGGTATATTTATCAATCCTCCTTTTGGTAAGAAATCAATGCGTTGTGGCTATTATCTGCATATAGAGCCTGCAAATTGCTTTTTTGCTGCTGGCACGGTGTGTCTGCCGACGACGGTGGTACGCGCCATACGGCAGAGCATCTATGACGAGATTGATGAGTACAGAAGCATCGTTGAGTCGCCAGAATTTCTTGCTGTGCTTCCCGAGGTAGGTATGAATCCGCTTAAGACTGCTCCAAAAGGATTTCCGAAAGATTGGCCATATATTCAGTATCTTCGTCCAAGAGATTTTTGTTGTTCCGGGCCGCTTTCAGAGAAGTTCATGTGTCGTCATGACCTCCCTGAGGCTTTGTATCCTGCTTTATTGCAAGCTCGTCGTTATAACGATTTCATCAACTATGCTATCGACGAATCCTCTGCATCATCTTATTGAGATTTTGTGATTAACGGATATGTGCTGTTGGGGATGCTCCCTGATTCGCGGTCGTTCTATGCGGCCCCATTAACCTGTATTATGGTTTATGCTGTGAAATTTGCATGTGAGTCATGTCGGTATGTCGGGGAAGTTGTGTAACTTTGTATGTTTATGCGTATCATCGTTGATGATTTCGCCAAGAGAAGTGACGCTCTTTCCGAATTAAATGACACTCTTTTACAAGATACTACGTTCGATATTGGTTACGGCGGTGCTGCTGATGCTGTTGGTGCCGGCTGTATTGTATGCTGTCTTGTCGCTTCCGGGTGTTCAACGCAGTATTGCGGAGACCGGACGTAAGGAACTTACAGAACTTCTTGGAGTGCCTGTTTATATCGATAGGGCCGATATATCACCGTTCAATAAGGTTACACTGCACGATGTCAGTGTAGTCGTGGCTCCTGGAGATACTGCGCTTAAAGTGTCGCGTCTTGGTGCCGGTTTGCGCCTCGGTAAACTTTTGCTTCATAGGCGTATCGTGTTTTCTTATGCTGAGATAATAGGCTTGGATGCCCGTTTGCATCGTGATTCTACCTGTGGGCAGCTTAATATACAACCGATAATTGATCATCTGAAGCCTAAGGATAAAAACAAGCCACCTGCGGCCTACGATCTTGCGATTGATAATGTCGTGATACGGCGTAGCTCTTTGACATATGACGTGGGAGATGTTGAGAGAAAATCAGAGCGCATGGATTTCAATCACCTATTGGTGAGTGATATCAAGGCGGATGTGAGATTGCCGCGTGTGAGCAACGACAGTTATGTCATTGATTTCCGACGTTTGGCTGCGCGTGAGAGGTCTGGATTTGAACTTACTTCACTGTCCGGGAAGGTACGTCTTACGGATACGCTTATGGTTGTGGATGATTTATGTGTAGAGATGCCCGCGACAAAGCTGTCATTTTCGCCGATAAGAATGGCTTACGGCGATTGGTCATCTCTCGGCAGTGAACTTACACGTCACCCATTTACGTTGGCTACTGAAACAGGCAGTCATGTCACACCATTTGACTTGGCTCCACTTTTCCCTCCATTCGCCCCTTTTACCTCTCCGATTGACATTGATATAAGGCTCGGTGGTACTGTTGAAAACCTTACCATACCGCGGTTGACCCTTACATCGTCAGATGATGTGGCATCAGTGGAGATTGAAAATGCGCAGGTAAGTGGATTGCCTGATATAGACTCTCTTACCGTGGAATTGCCGATGTTGCGTGCTCATGCCGACGGGCATCGGGTAGCTCAGTTATGGAGATCTACGGCTACAATGCCTCAGCGGGCTATTGCCATGGCCGATACATTAGGCGTTGTGGAGATTTTGATGGAAGGTAAAGTGGGTAACGGTATGTCGCAGATTAGCCTTACTGCCGATACCGATTGCGGAAGTGTGGATGTTGATGCAAATTACAATGGGCCATTTCATAATCCTGCTGGCCCGTTGGTGGCATCGGTTACAGCTGATGGAGTAGGGGCTGGAGCGATTGCTGGAGTGCCAGACCTTGGTGTTGTGAGTGGTACTGTGGCGTTCAATGGGCGCTTGGTTGCCGGGAGTCATCCTGACGGACATGCTTTGATCGGCATAGATGAGATACAGTGGCATGGGCATACATTTACAGCGATAAATGCAGAGGTGACAATGGAGCGTCATCTTGTGTCGGCACATGTGGATACTGAAGATCCGTTGCTTCAGGCCACTATTGACGGATCGTATGGACTCATGTCTGATCTTCATGATATTGATGCGGATATTAGAATCTCGCGGCTTCATCCGGCAATGTTGGGGTTGCTGAAAAATGACCGCTTTGTTGATCATAATCTTAGTGGACGTATAGAGGTTGATCTCAAGGGACCTGATTTTGATACTATGGATGGGCGCATAGAGCTTACTGAGATGCGCTTTGCTGATACAGCTAATGTCGATGTGCTTGCGCTTGACCATTTATCGCTAATGGCATCCGGATCTACCTCGCCGCGTTTTGTCATGTTGCATAGTGATGTAGTGGATGCGCGTGTAGAAGGTGAATATCATTTTAAAGATGTCGTACCGTCTATTCGATCTATTATTGCGGATGTATATCCATCATTGATTTCTTCCGACACTCATCAGTCGCCGCTACCACTTGATATGACTGTTAATATGGAGGTGCGTCAGAATGCTACTACTGACAATTGGCTTACATTTTTCAAAGTGCCGGTGAGGTTGTTAAGGCCTGTTACGGTGAAGGGAATGATAAGCAGTGCAAATCGTTTGATCGAGGCAGGTGTGGATGCGCCTAATCTTCTGCATAAGGACAAATTTATAGATAATTCATCGTTGGTGCTCAGCATTGATGGCGAGGATGATGACGCGAGTCTGGTAATCAATACACTTTATCCTACAAAAAGGGGCGATGCGTCGATTGTGATAAATGCCGGTGGTGGACGTGATTCGTTGAATGTGCATGCTGGCTGGGATATAAACAGCACACGTGCATTCAAAGGTGCTGTCGAGGTTGGTGCGCTATTTTCTCGTACTCCCGACATGCAGGCGCCTACTGAATTGGCTACAGCGGTGGAGTTGCGGCCATCGCGTATCGTCATTAATGATACAGTGTGGCGCATACGTCCCTCGGTGGTTGAAGTATCCGGTGGCCGACGTGTCGATGTCAATGATTTCGAGGTGAGCCGCCATGGGCAGTATATAAAGATAAATGGCGAGGTTTCGCCTGATCCTGACGATAGATTATGCCTTGAATTGCAGGGAATAGATCTTGACTATGTATTTGAAACTTTGGAGATTGGTGCTGCCATGTTTGGAGGTATAGCTACCGGCAAATTCTATGCCTCTGGTCTAATGTCTTCAGAGCCACGCCTTGAAACTACAGGCCTTGATGTGTCGCGTATGACATATAATGGCTCTCCTCTTGGAGATGCATTGATACGCAGCTATTGGGACAACGATACTAAGGGAGTGGTGATAAAGGCTGATATAACCGGAGAAGGTAATGAGCATTCATATGTTGACGGAGCTATATATCCGATGGCTGATAGTCTTGATTTCCGGTTTAAGGCAGATCGCCTGAATGTAGGATTTATGCGTCCGTTTATGGAGGCTTTCACTTCAGAGGTGAGCGGATATGCTTCAGGTGATGCCCGTTTGTATGGGACATTCAAATTTATCGACATGACTGGGGAGATCTATGCTGAGGATCTGCGCCTGAAGCTTGATTATACCAATACATACTATAACGCTACAGATTCCATACATCTTACTCCTGGACGTATTTCGTTTGGTAATGTGAAATTGCGTGACGATCAAGGACATAGCGCTTTGCTCAACGGATGGGTCACACACAAGTGTTTCAAGGAACCGCAATTTGAATTCAGGGTCACTGATGCCCGTAATCTTATGTGCTATGATGTGACAGACCGAATAAACCCAGATTGGTATGGACGCATATTCTGTAATGGATCGGCCTTTGTGAAAGGTGTACCCGGTTTTGTTGATATCAATGTGAATATGACGACTGCTCCGGGATCAACATTTACTTTTGTGCTCTCGGATACGGAAGCTGCCGGAGAGTATACTTTCCTTACATTTCATGACCGCGATGAACTGAAAGGGAATCTGCTGCTTAATCTGGAGGATCCTCAGGAAGCCGCACTCCGTCAGTTGAAGGAGCGTATACAGCGTGAACGACAGCAGGAACAGAGCTCATCTGTGTATCGTATCAATATTCAGGTGGATGCCACTCCTCAGGCTGAGCTTATATTAGTGATGGATCCGGCCGGAGGCGATCGAATACGGGCACGTGGTGAGGGTAGCCTTCGTATGGAATACAGTTCATCGGATGAGGATCTGCGTATGTTCGGCACATACACTCTGACTCAAGGCAACTATAATTTTACTCTTCAGGATATAATAATCAAGGACTTTACAATCAAGCCAGGTAGTTCTATCGCATTTCATGGATCTCCGTATTCCGCCGTACTTGACATCAATGCGGTATACAGTGTTAATGCCAATCTTAGCGATCTTGATGAGTCGTTTCTACAGGATAAGGATCTTAACCGCACAAATGTGCCTGTGCATGCATTGCTCAAGGTAACCGGTGATATGCAGCAGCCTGACATCAACTTCGATCTCGAATTTCCGACACTTACACAGGACACCTACCGGAAGGTGCGCAGTATTGTCAGTACCGATGATATGATGAATCGTCAGATAATATACCTGTTGGCTCTCAACAGATTCTATACTCCTGATTATATGGCGTCTACTACCAAAGGCAATGAACTCGTGTCGGTAGCATCCTCTACGATATCGTCGCAGCTTGGATCTATGCTCGGACAACTTAGCGACAAGTGGAATATAGCCCCTACCTTCCGTAGCGACCGTGGTGATTTCTCTGATATGGAGGTCGATCTTGCGTTGTCGAGCTATCTTCTTGACAACAGATTGCTGTTCAACGGTAATTTCGGCTACCGCGATAAGGCCTTAAATAACAATTCTTTTATTGGCGATTTTGATCTTGAATATCTGCTCAATAAATCTGGAAATGTTAGATTGAAGGCTTACAACCGTTACAATGATCAGAATTATTACGTTAAGTCAGCACTTACCACACAGGGAGTTGGCATCGTGTTCAAGCGCGACTTCGATGATATATTCTCTTTCTTGAAACGTCTGCGCCGCAAGCATACGGATGATAAGAAAAAGGATGCTTCGTTAGAGCAAGATGCGCTTATGCCGGAATCCGGACAGTCGTCAACTCCGGAAAATGTAGTCAATTCCGAAAACTCACTATTGCAATTTAAGTAATGCTAACATCTTGAGATTTCTCCGTCAAACAACGTTAAGAAATCTCTGGGTTGCTTATATCATTGTTTGGATAAGTTTTGCGTTTTTTCTATTTATATTATCTTTGCATTGAAACGATTAATATATTAACCTTAGATTATGAAACGATTATGTTTTTCTGTGAAACACCTGTTGGGTAGCCGATATGCGCGGTATTTAATTTCATTTTTGCCTATAGCTGCATTGGCATTATCCGCGTCGGCCCAGCGGCTTGATAAGAAACTCATTAACGATGGATGGTGCATGCAGGATGTATCGATAGTATCGGCTCAGGGCAAAAGTGAGGGCTGGGACATGGAGAATGCTGCCAAATGTTCGATTGTCGGCAAAATCTTGTCAAAGCCAGCCTATTCTCCATCAGGATGGTATGATGCTACTGTTCCGGGTACCGTGTTGACAACATTGGTTAACAATGGAGTATATCCGGAACCGACATATGGTGAGAACAATCGTCCGGAGATTATTCCGGAATCTCTGTGTCATACCGACTGGTGGTATCGCAATGAGATCACTGTTCCTGCTTCATATGCCGGCAAAAAGATATGGCTTAATTTTGATGGCATTAATTATGTGGCCGATGTTTGGGTTAACGGACATCGTGCAGGCCCGATAAAAGGAGCTTTCATACGTAAGAATTTTGATATAACGTCATATGTGAAAGCCGGGGAGAAAGCTGTAGTCGCAGTATTTATCACTCCTCAGCCACACACAGGAACCGGTGTGCCGTTCGAGCATATAATGGGCACTGTAGGAGGTCCGTGCGGAGGTCCCGGACGTCTCGATGGCCCTACTTTTGGATGTTCAAACGGGTGGGATTTTATGTCGCCTGTGCGCGACCGTAATAGCGGTATATGGCAGGATGTGTCTATTTCCGCTACCCGAGATGTAATAGTAAAAGATCCGTTGGTCTCAACCGATCTTCCCTTGCCATCGGTAGAATATGCCGATGTATCAGTGGAAACGACTGTCCAGAATGTATCTGCTCATCCGAAAACAGGCAATATCAGATGCACTATAGGTGATATTGCATTTGAGAAAACAGTTGAGATTCTGCCATTCCGTTCGCTTACATATGTATTTTCCTCAGATGAATTTCCACAGCTCAGGATCAGTAATCCAAGATTATGGTGGCCTGCTGGAATGGGCGAACAGAATCTTTACGACCTGCATGTGGAATTTGTAGCGGATGAGAGTGTGTCGGATGAGTATGATGCTACTTTTGGCATCCGCGAAATAGGATACTCGGTTCCTGAACATGGCAATCTGGCATTATCCGTCAATGGCAAGAGAGTTTTTTGCAAAGGTGGCAATTGGGCTTTGGACGAATTTATGAAGCGTATTGATCCAGCACGTCTGGAAGCGCAGGTCAGGATGCATCGTGATGCTAATTTCAATATGATACGCCTTTGGGGCGGTATGGCTACCAGCAAGATTCTGTATGATCTGTGCGATAAGTATGGCATTATGGTATGGGATGAGTTTTGGCAATTTAACGCCGCTGATCCTCTTGACCATGATTTGTATATGGCCAATGTACGGGATAAGGTGCTGACTTTCCGCAATCATCCGTCATTGGTGATATGGTGTGCGCGAAATGAAGCTTATCCTCCAGAATATCTTGATAATGATGTGCGGAATTTGCTCGCGGTTCTTGATCCGGCTCGCCACTATCAGTCCAATTCCGGAGGTGGATACGGATGCAATTCCGGAGGGCCATATGAATGGCAGACTCCATCTGATTATAATATGTTCTCTGAAAAGAAAAATTTTAATCGGAGGGAGACATTCAAAACAGAGATCGGGCCACAGTCTATCCCTACATTGGAGTCGATACAGGGTATGATGCCTGAAAAAGACTGGACAAGTGTGACAGATGCTTGGGC
>CANPDS010000124.1 GCA_947573015.1 uncultured Muribaculum sp. | reverse complement strand
ATGTAGGCGATTGTGACAATGCGCTCTACATGGGCTTTTTGTGCTCGTTCCAGCCACATTACATCGCGCGGATCACGCGTGCGGTCTTTGGAGCCGTAGGCCTTGTATTGCATCAGACCGGCGTTTTCTACGCCTGTAAGTTCGCGCAGTACGCGTGTTGCCGCCTGATCAAGATCCTCATCCTGATAGATAAGGCTTCCTGGCAACTTCATGTCGCTGTATTCCTCACCTTCGCCATGACGGCTTACAAGCAACACGTTGAGTTGCTCTCCATCCCAACCTAATACCACACAATCCACTGAGATGTGGTTGTTGGCAAGTGGGGCGTTCATCGCTGATATTGTTGTCATGGTTTACGGTAGGATAGTATCTGTGAATTTTGATATGGATTTATTGGAAATTGATTGTGGAGTAGGAGTTCCTGTCTTAAGGAGGAAGCCGGATATTTTACAATCTTACCACGGTGCAAAAATAATGTATGATCAAGCTAAGAACAAAAAAGAAATATATGTTATAAAACATTATTTTTGCGATTGTTAGTTATCGTAATTAATACAATAACACTAACTGTCATATTGTATGTGGCACAATAAGCTGATAATCAGTTATTGTCAAGTATACAATATCATTCTCCCGCAAACAAAAAGTCTTGATGTTAAAATTTATTAAGGAATAGAATATGAGGTGTTTTCCTTTAATATTCTCGCTTTTATTTCTCGTAATCATTCGTTTACAGTGCCTTATTATCAAACAAGCTCCTAAACTATTTGCGGGAGCAAAACAATTGGAGTAAATTTATGTTTTTAATAGCAAAAGACTATTTATTTGTGGGACGACATTGGATAAAAAATACGGTGCTGCGTCGTATACTTAAGACGCTGATGTGGATGGTAATAGCGCTGTTGCTGTTGCCTGTATTACTGTATGTGCCTGCAATACAGGACGCAGTGTTTCCGGTTGTCCTTAGAGAGGTGTCGAAATCCACCGGAATGGAAATCACAGCCGGACGTCTGCGTCTGGAATGGCCATTGACGGTGGCGCTTGACGATCTGATGATCGTGGCAGCTCCGGGCGATACTATGGTTCTTGCCCGGGATGCCCGTGTACAGGTTGAGCCGCTTCCGTTGCTGGCTCTTGATGTGCGTGTGCAGGGCGATCTGGAGGGTGTGCGATATCGTCTCGGTACGCCCGACAGTATAATGTATCTTCAGGCGATGGTCGATAAATTCAAGTTGCTCCCTTCATCATATGATCTGAAACGCCAGCATATAAATGTGAGCCGTGCCCAGCTTGATGGTGGAGATGTGCTGTTGCTGTTTAACGGGCAGGACACTACTACTACTCCAACCGATACTACTGCGCCGACACCGTTGGTCATTGATGCATCAGCTCTACAACTCCGCAATGTGCGTTACCGCATGTCGATGTTGCCGACTATCGACAGTATGGATGTGACTGTGCCTGAGGCTGAATTGCGTGAGGGGCATATTGATATGCTGGCACGTAGCATTCATGCCGTGTCACTGCGTATCGACTCTGTGAGCGCTACATATCTCACACCATCTCTTGAATATCTTAAAACTCATCCGGTGGATTCCGCGATGTTGGTAGCAGAAAATACTGTGGAGTCGCCTGACAGTGCTATGTGGACTATCACTGGCGATTCATTGCGTCTTACGGGACGCAACGCTATTTATGCAATGCGTGGCGTTGTGCCTCAGGCTGGACTTGATATGAATTATCTTCAGGCCTCAGATATAGATATCCGTGTGGATTCATTCTATAACAGGGGAACTTCGATTTCTGTACCACTGCGTAGATTGAGCGCTACTGAACGTTGCGGCATCAAGTTTGATGCTGACGGGGTTTTCTCGATGGACTCTGTGGCCATGCGGGCAAAGGGATTCAATATATCCACGATTTTTTCATCGCTCTCGTTCGATGCTATGATGGGAATGGGCGATATGGCTACAGATCCGGATGTGCCGGTGTCGCTCCGTGCCAATGCAGAGATCGGCACTCCTGATATTGCACTGGCATTTCCTGCCATGCAGCCTATGCTTAAGACGCTTCCTCAGTCGCGCGATATAACCATCGATGCCGATGTTGCAGGCACTATCGGGAATCTCGTGGTGCGTAATCTGGAGGCTGCAATGCGCGATTATTTCCGTATAGGGGCATCAGGCAGCGTTGCCAATGTGATGGTCCCAGATAATATTGACGGCCATGTAGAGCTTTATGGCGATCTTCCTAATGTAGAGTTCGCCAAGGCCATGGCACTTCCGGCCGAGACAGCACGGACCATAAATATACCTCCGCTCAAACTCGGTGGAGATATTGACATGAAGCGCGGAGTGATCAACGGTGATCTTGCCGCAACCGTGGCTTCGAGTGGCGAGTTGCTGCTTAAGGCTATGTGGAATGGCCGTGCTACAGCATATGATGTTGCTCTTGATCTTGACCGCTTTCCGGTAAATTCGTTCATGCCGGAGCTTGGTGTAGGGTGTGTAAGCGCCAATGTGGCAGTTGATGGTCATGGATTGGATTTTACTTCTCCACGCACATATCTGAAGGCGGAGGCTGATATCGCTTCTGTTGTATTTAACAAGCAGACATATACCGATCTGAAGTTATGGGCCTTCTTGGATTCAGGAGCTATAAAGGGTGGTGTGTTGTCGCTTAACCATGATGCGGCTTTCGACCTTACGCTTTCAGGGGCGCTTACTCCTACTGTCTACGATGTGACTTTTGATGGCGATATCCACAATCTGGATCTCAAGGCTCTCGGATTATCGGCTACGGAGTGCCGTGGAGCATTTGCTATTGACGGTAACGCCCGCATTGTGCCTGACAGTGCCATATATGATGCTGTGTTGAGTGTGAACGGTCTTGATTGGAAGATGACCGACATGGAGTTGTACACCCCTGCGATCGATCTGATGCTCAGAGCCAACGACACATCAACTGTCGCATCCTTGAAAAATATGGATCTTACAGTGGATCTTGCTGCGGACTGCGGACTTGACAGTATGATGGCGCGTATGGGGCGTGTGGCTACCATTGCATCATCAATGATGGTAAACCGGCGTATTGCAGTCGACACACTTCAGCAGGCTCTTCCACGCATGATGCTCACCATGAAGTCGGATGGAGGTAATAATCTTCTTACGAACGTACTGTCATCGACAGATACGAAAATCTCCCATTTGAGTGCGTCGATAGGAAATGATTCGCTTATCACGATAAATGCTTCGGCATCGGGCATATCGGCAGGATCTACCCGGATTGACTCTGTTACATTCAGTGCCATGCAGCATGGACCGTACCTTATATACCGTGCAGCGATGAACAATCGTCCTGGTACGTTTGATGACTTCGCTCACGTAAATGTGTCGGGATATCTTGGCGCCGGAGGTTTGTCGGCATATGTGGATCAGAGCAATATCGAGGGTAAGACAGGGTTTAAAATCGGAGCTACCGTATCGCAGACAGATACGACCCTGACTTTGCGCCTTACCCCACTTAATCCGATAATAAGCTATAAGGACTGGACACTCAATCAGGATAACTTCATTACATATAATATTCCGGAGAAGCATCTTGATGCGAATCTGCGTCTGTCCGGAGCGTCAGGAGCACATCTTGACATATACACACGTCACGACTCTCTTACGGCCGATCATGAGCAGGAGAAGGTGATATTGAATGCTTCTGGAATTGAATTGGCCGACTGGCTTTCACTGTCGCCGTTCGCACCTCCTGTAACCGGAGTGGCCGGTGCCGATATAGCTATTGACTGGGATCCGGTGGCCAAGTCGCTCTCGGGACAGGGCAATGTGTCGTTGGATAGTCTCACCTATGGCAAGCAGCCAGTCGGATCATTTCTTTTCGATGTTGGTGTCACGACTAATACGGCAGGTGTGATCCATGCCAGCACATCGCTTATGATCGACAGTGTGAAAGTGATTACTGCGGTAGGCGCTCTTAATGACAGCACGAAACTTAATCCGTTTGATCTTGACTTTTCGATGATCCATTTCCCGTTGCGTATCGTCAATCCGTTCCTTCCGCCGGATATGGCCTCGCTTGAGGGTATGCTTAACGGCGAGATGAGTATTACCGGAACTTTGGTGGAGCCATGTTTTGATGGTTATCTGGAATTTGACTCTACAGCTGTGGCGGTAGATATGATCGGTACGAAATTTACATTCTCCGGTGAGAAGATACCAGTGGACAGCAATGTGGTGCATTTCAACCGCTATGCTATCCGTGGCCGTAACGACAATCCACTCTATGTTGACGGCACTGTAGATCTTCATTCGCTGACGTCGCCTATGATTGATCTGGCGCTATCTGCCAGCAACATGCAGGTGATCGGTTCGCAGCGTTCATCGGGGAGTGATGTCTATGGCAAGGCTTTCATGGATATTGACGCGACGGTGCACGGTAATCTTGACTTCATGCGTGTGAACACCACGCTTAAGCTCCTTCCGGGCAGTAATGTGACATACGTGATGGGACTTGCCGGTAATGATATATCCACACTTGGTCCGACTGATGATGATATGGTGCGCTTCGTGCAGTTTAGCGACACTGCCGCAGTGGCTGCTGCTGATACAATAGCCAATACTGGCTTGTCGATGATGCTTGAGGCCCAGCTAATAATAGATGACGGGACGACGCTTGGTGTGGATATATCTCCGGATGGCTCCAACCGAGGGCAGATACAGGGATCTGGGACGTTGAATTTCACGATGAATCCTTTCAGCGACGTGCGTCTTTCCGGACGGTATACCATAGAGAAGGGTTTCGTGCGGTATACTCCACCGTTTATGTCTGAGAAACTGTTTGACTTCCAAAGCGGCAGCTATGTGGCTTTCAATGGCGATATGATGAATCCGATTCTCAACATCCATGCCAATGACGTTATCAAGGCCAATGTAACGGAGGAGGGTCAGAATTCCCGTCTTGTCAATTTTATCGTAGGGCTTGCCGTTACCGGTACCATGCAGGATATGGATGTGGCTTTTGACCTCTCGACGGATGATGATATCACTATACAGAACGAGCTTCAGTCGATGAGCCAGACGCAGCGTGCCAATCAGGCCATGAACCTCATGCTATATAATGTATATACAGGTCCTGGCACAAAGGCGAGCGCTAATCTCAGCGGCAATCCATTGTTCTCATTCCTTACAGCGCGTCTGAATACATGGGCTGCCAACACGATACACGGTGTGGACATATCGTTCGGTATCGACCAGTATGACCGTACGTATGATGGGGCAACATCCACCACTACATCGTATAGCTATAAGGTGAGCAAGACGCTCTTTAACGACCGTGTGAAGATAGTGGTTGGTGGCAATTATTCTACTGATGCTGATACTGATGAGAATTTTTCGCAGAACTTGATCAATGACATATCGTTTGAGTATATGCTTAACCGTACCGGAACCATGTATGTGCGTCTGTTCCGACATGTGGGATATGAGAGTATTCTTGAGGGTGAGGTGACACAGACCGGTGTTGGTTTTGTCTACAAGCGAAAGCTCCGTTCGTTGCGCGACCTCTTCCCGTTCCGCCGTAGGAAACAGGAGCCGGTAAAACTTCATGATAACGTTTCAACTCCAGTAACCGATGATTCAGAAAAATGACATATATGCTATAATAACCCCAGGTAGGATGGCGATGATGCGCAGGCTGTCGGCTGTGGTTGCTGTGGTTGCGGCTGTGCTGCTGTCGTCATGTTCCACTACTCGCCGTCTACCTAAGGATGAGACCCTGTATACCGGCGTGAAGAAGGTGGAGATAACCGCACCGGATGGAACTCAGGTGCCGGCAGGAGTCACCTCGCAACTAAAAGAGGCTGTTGATGTAAAGCCCAACCAATTTAAAGTGCTCGGTTTCCCTGTGCCCATACCTGTCGGGCTTTGGGTTTATAATAACTGGAATCCTGATAGCCACGGGTTGAAAGGTTGGATGTATCGCAAACTTGTGCAGGAACCGGTCACTGTCAGTGATGTGCGTCCGAATCTGCGCACCACAATGCTTGAGTCGCTGCTTGACAATGCCGGATATTTTCGCGGCACAGCATCTTACGAGCTTATCCCATCCAAGCGCAATAGCCGTAAGGCAAAAATACTCTATACGATCAATACTGGTCCGGCCTATACGCTCGATACTATAGAACTGCTCCCTGATTCTACATTGCTTACGCATAAGATCGATTCGATAGCGCGGCGCAGCAGTTATCTTGTGGCCGGGCAACGTTATTCCACCGACTCACTTTCGGCAGAGCGCATACGTATAGCGAATGCTCTGCGCAATACCGGTTATTATTTCTTTAAACCTGAATATCTTGAGTATCTGGCCGACAGTACGCTTGAAGCCCGCAAGATCGCATTGCGCCTTACGATAGCGCGTAATGTACCTCGTTTTGCCATAAACCGATATAAGACGGGTGATATCACTGTATATGTCAACCGCAATGAGGGTGGTGGGACACCTGATACGATTTTTACACCGCGCGGAACTGTGATACAGATGAAACCATCCAAACTCAGGAAAGCACTGATACCGGAGTGTGTGACATTCCGCACTGGGCGTACATTCTCAGTGAGGGATATGAATAGCACGCAGACATATCTGTCGCGGCTTGGTATATTCAATAGTATAAATATCAATGCTATTCCTGACACTACGGCATTGGAGCCGACTCTTGATGTGGCGATAGACTGTACCTTTGATGCTCCACTGGAAGCCAGTATCGAGGCAAACGTGTCGTCGAAATCCAACAGCTATATCGGTCCGGGAGCTACATTCTCAGTTACCAACCGCAATCTGTGGGGTGGTGGCGAGCAGTTGCGCGTTGGTCTTACCGGGAGTTATGAATGGCAGACGGGACATGACCGCAATTCTGTGTTCAACAGTTATGAGATCGGCCTGAACACATCTCTTGCCATACCTCGCCTTCTGATGCCTCATTTTGTAAGACTTTCGCGCAAGAATATCAACTGGACTCGTTTTCAGCTCAACGCAGATCTTCTCAACCGTCCGCATTATTTCAATATGGCGCAGTTTACGGCATCGATGGCCTACGATTGGCAGACACGTAAATATTTTTCATATTCGTTCACGCCGTTGAAGCTGACATATACCAAGCTTATACGGACCACACATACTTTTGACTCCATTATGTCGCGTAACAGAGCGGTAGCACTCAGTTTCCGTGATCAGTTCATACCGCAGATGATGTGGTCGATGAATTATGAGCATCCGATGGACCGTGATAATATAATTAATGTAAGTACCACACTTCAGGAGGCTGGTAATGTGGCGTGGCTATTGTGGCGCGCCGCCGGAGTTAAGGGGGAGAAACGTCTTTTCGGGATGCCCTTCTCGCAGTTTGTCAAGGGTACGGCGCAGGTGGTGTACAGCCGACGTCTGGGCACTGGTGACAGCTGGCTCGTGTCGCGTTTTCTTGTGGGTGCGGCCCATGCTTACGGTAATGGTTCGGAAGTGCCCTACAGTGAGCAGTTCTATGTTGGCGGCGCTAACTCCATACGTGCATTTACTGTGCGCAGCATA
>CANPDS010000123.1 GCA_947573015.1 uncultured Muribaculum sp. | reverse complement strand
TTTAGTGTCGGAGGCGGCAATCTCGCGAGGCATGCATCCGATCATCGAGAATACGATGGTGGCGTTGTCGGGCACGTTGGAGAGTGTGTAGTTGCCATCGAGGTCGGTCGAGCAGCCGTTGGTGGTGCCCTTCACCATTACTGTGGCACCGATGGCAGGATCGCCGAAATTGTCGAGCACCACACCTTTTACGGTGACTTTATCGCCCTTTGCGGTGCCGGAGGTTTTCGCATCGGCGGCTTTGATCACGATGTTTTTGCCGTTGATGGTGAAGTCGGCGTTCTGGCCTTTGAGCAACTGTGCCACTGCAGCACGGAGATTATCGGCCTTTACGCTTACTTTCTGACTGGTGTTGAGGTCGGTATCGGCGTAGACGAATGTATAGCCCGTCTGGCGCTCAATCTCGGCCATGGCTTGTTTCACGGTGGTGTCGGAGGTGTTGAGGCTCAGTGACTGGGCCATCAGCATCGCCGCACATGAGGGTACCGTGAGTGCGGATAGCAAAATCCTTTTAATTTTCATAAGGATACGGTTGGTTTAGATTTGAGTATAATAATTGATTGGATAAGCTTTAGGGATGCGGTAAAAGACTTTAAGGTATTGGGCAATAAAGACTTTAGTGCAGGGGGTTGGTGGCGTTGGCCTGATGTCAGTTAGGGAAGATGGTAATACCGCTGGCTGTGCGGTCGTAGTGTAGACGGCCTGTGGCGGCGAGGGAACTCAGCACATCGTCGAGCGATTGCGAACTGCGGAAGAATTTTGCCGACACTTTCATGTTGCCAAGCGTAGAGTCGGCTATTACTATTGTGGTTCCGTAGGTGCGCTCAAGCGACCGGAGGAGGGTAGAGAGCGGTACATGATCGTAGTTGAGCACTCCCCGTGTCCAGTCGGCATGCGACTGAGAGTAGGGCGACTCTGCCAACTGTCCGGTGGCCCGGTCGAGCAGAAGGGTCTGGCCGGAGGTTATGTGGCGCTCTGATGTGTCGCGTTGGCTCACCATGCCGAGGTGTCCGGCTATCAATGCTACAGTGGCGATTGAATCGTCGGGGTAACTTGTGATGGTGAATGTGGTGCCGTAGACTTTGACTTTTGCACCGTCGAGATCGACGGTGAATGGAGTGTCGTTGTCGTGGGCCACGCTGAAGTATCCTTCGCCCGACAGCTTTACATCGCGTTGGGTGGTGCCATAGGCTGTGGTGTAGCTGAGCGATGAGCCTCCGTTGAGCATCACGTAGCTGCCGTCGGGGAGGTTTACTCGTGATTGCGAGCCCTCGGGAGCTATCAGTTCTACATATTCATCCGGGAGCGTGTTGGCACGACTTTCTGAGAGAAAGAAGAGCGCGGTGGCTCCTATGCCGATTGCCAGTGTTGCGGCATAGCCCAGAAATGAGCGCAGGGTGTGCCGTACGGGTGGCAATTGGGCGGATTCAGCGGCCGACTGGTCGTTGCATCGCATGCGGAACTCCTGGAATGCTTTGTCGGCATCGAATCCGCCAAGGGGCGAGTGGCTGTCAGCCCGGCTTGCACGCCATATCTCGCGCATACGCATGAAGCGGTCGCGGTTGTCGGGATGTGCCGCTATCCACTGCTCCAGCTCGACGCGATCGGCAGCGGCGAGTTCCCCGCAAAGGAAGTCGGCGATAAACTGGTCGATATGGTCGTTCTGGGTTGTCATGGTTGAGGTGGATATGTGATATAGACGAGAAAGGTTTTAATAAGGGTAGGCAATAATCTGAGAAATTGTAATAATAATCGTAAAAAGATGTATATATCGGCTGAGATTATTGTCGAGTAGCTTCAGGGCTTGCTTCATGTGATATTTTACGGTGTTGACCGATATGCCCTCTTCGTTGGATATCTCTTCGTAAGTGCGGCCTCCTATGCGGCTTTTCAGGAATACTTTGCGGGTGGCATCGGGAAGAGCTTCGATGGCATTCTGTAATTTCTCCTCAAGTTCCTGCTCAAGGAGGCGCCCCAAGGGGCAGTCGTCGGTAGTGAGACCTTCGAATACATCCTGATGGCTCTCTTCTGAGTTGGGGTCGTGATGGGCCACGAGCACTTCGCGACGGTTGATCTTTGATTTCAGGAAGTCGAGACACTGGTGGCGGGTGGCTGTTATGAGGTATGCCCGCAAGGAGGTGTGGATCTCGATGTTTTCATGGTTCTCCCAAAGGCGGAATATCACATCGCTTACTATTGATTCGGCAAGCGCACGCGAACCTACATAATCCCACGCCACCATACACATGGCGGCGTAGTGATGGCGATAGAGATAGCGGAATGCCTCTTCGCTTCCTTGGCGTAACTGCCCGGCTACGAGCAATTCGGTATAGTCTGTAGAGTCCATCGTGCGATTATTTAACTATGACGAAAAAATCGCACGGCAGGGTAGTGGAAATGTGTGTTTTTTTGAAAATATTTTATCGTAATGGATTTTCGTGGTATGGATCGGGGTCTCTGAGAGGATGTTTAATAATAAAACACCCTCTGAGTGCTTTTATGCTGTCAGAGGGTGTGGTAACGTCTAGCCATCGGAGCGGTTTTTGCTACTTGTGGGTCAGTGGTGCGTGAAGCGGATATATGCACGGTCGTCAAACGACAGGTTGCCCGGTGTTATGCCCTTTGTCGACAGGCCTTCATGCATGCACATAGGATCGACTGTGAGTATGTGGCGTAGTGTACTCTCGCTTTCGGCGAGGGTAGGCCGGAGGTCGGGATAGCCGTCGGAGGAAAGCACTATCTCTGTGTTGGCCGGCACTTTGAATACCTTTACTTTGGAAGGGTTGATCGGTGTGCCGTCGAATACAGGGAAGGAGTGTTGCAGCCTTGGGTCGGGGTTGTTTTGCAGCAGTGCCTGTCGTTGCAGGAACTGCATGATAAACTGGCGACCGGGGTCGGTGGCAGCAAGCTCCTCGGGGCTCATGCCTGCGGCAAGAGCGGTTTCGTTCATCATAGCACGTGCGGTCGACATGATATGGTCTATCTCTTTCTCATTGGAGGAGATAGTGTCGGCATATCTTAGCTGGCAATCGCCAATCTGCCAAAGTTCACGCCGCGCTACGCTGTATATCACTCCGTTTGCTACGAATCGTTTGTTGGGGGCTGCTGCGATCTCTTCGTTAAGTCCGTGAGCGGTATAGAAATCTGCGATAGATGAGGTGATATGCTCCAGCGCCTGGGGCATTGTGGCGTCAGGGGCGAGAGTGTTGATCGATCGGCATATTATCTCCATGGCGAGCCGTCCTGATTTTTTGCCGTCGAGCGAGAAGTCGCTCTTGGATGTGGCTCCGTCGATCACTGCTATGAAGTGGGGAGTGACGGCGATGCCATCCTCGCAGGTTGCCGGGCTTTTCTTTCCCTTGAGGTAGCATTCGGCTATAGTGATGCCTGTGGGCAGTTGCTCTGGCAGGCGGTATTCCGTAGGCCCGTCGGGCAATGTAGCGGAAGATTGTATTAATGCGGTGTTGCTCGGCATTTGTGGGGTGTTGTCCTGAGATGATATTAGGATTGACGGTGACATGAGGATGAGCGCAAATGCGCTGATGTGCTTATGGAGTTGAGCGCGGTGGTGGGTTGGCTTCATTGCAGTTGGTTTTATTGAGGATACAATCTGCGGCCTCACTTCCGCTAATGCCGCTCCTGAAAGTTTTCTGAAATCGGTAGTTTACCATCTCTCTGAGAGCTCTGAGCTATCAGATTACTCCGAGTTCTCGTAAATTAGTAAAAAGAACTCTTTGCAAATAGCTTCAAAGAAGCTAAATTACAAAGAGTTCTCCTCTCTCCTCAGCGGTGCGTACGGGACTCGAACCCGTGACCCCATGCGTGACAGGCATGTATTCTAACCTACTGAACTAACGCACCATGAAGTATTTTTTTTGTTTTTGTGTCCCGGTCTCTCCCGTTTTGCGATGCAAAGTTAAGGCGCTTTTTCCGATTCACCAAATGTTTTGGTAAAAAAATTAAAGGCATTTTTAATTTTTACATCTGTTAACAATTTTATTTTCTCTTAAGGTTATCGTATCCATCTAAAACACTTATATTTGCGTTATGCTTACGTGAAAACAATGGTTTTCGCGCTTTTCACAGATTTTTTAGATAGTATGTCAACGTTTTTATCCATGAAGCAATTTTCGCGTTTTTTTAAGTATGTGGCAGTTCTCCTTTGTTGCGGCACTGCGGTGTCCGGGCACGCATTCGCGTATCCGCCCGGAACCATGATGGCCAATCTTCCTGATGGCCGTACTGTGATAGTGAAGTCGTACAGCCCTGATATAATAAGGGTAGAAAACTTTGTGCCTGGAGAGGTGCCGACACATACACAGGCTGCTGTGCTCAATCCGCAACTATTTACAGGAAGTGTGGTCCGTTCGGGAAATACCGGAATAATGACCACCACCTCCGGACTGCGTGTGACACTTGATTATATTACCGGCAGCGTGACGTTTGACTCTTCAACCGCCGATGGCACCATGACCCCTTTGCTCTCTGACAATGGCGTGCGCACCACCGACGATGGTTCGGTAAGCATGTCGCTCACCACCGACGGGGGTGGCACATTCTATGGCGCCGGAGAGCGTGGACACCGCTTCAAACTCAACGGTGATACTCTTGTGATGTACAACCGCCAGAATTATGGCTATGAGGGGCATGATCCGCGTATAAAACAGATGAATATTACCATGCCGATGTTTGTAAGCTCGGAAGGCTATGGCGTGCTTTTCGATGATCATGCTCCCGCCACTATGGTTATGACCGATCCTGTAATATATACCTCGGAGCAGAAGCAGCCGGTATCATATTTCTTCATATATGGCGAGGGTACGCTTGCCGGAGTGACAGAGGAATTCACTCGTCTTACCGGCCGGCAGGATTTGCCGCCATTCTGGGCGTTGGGATATATTACCTCGAAGTATGGCTATAAGTCGCCGGCCGAGACTGTAGGCGTGGTGGACACATTGCGCAACGAGGGGTTTCCGGTGGATGGTGTGGTGCTCGACCTTTATTGGTTTGGCAAGGAGACCGACATGGGTAAACTGACATGGGACACCATCCAGTGGCCTGACCATCGCGGGATGCTTGCTGATCTGAAGAAGCGCGGTGTCAACACAGTGCTTATATCCGAGCCTTATATCAACAAGATTGGTGCTATCGACAATTACAATATGCTTGCCGAAGGTGGGATGCTTACCCATGATAAGGATGGCAATATACATGATGTGACCACATGGGTGGGCGATGCCGGGATGTTTGATGTGGCTAATCCAGACACCCGACGCTGGTTGCGCGAACGTTACCGCATGCTTACAGCTGATGGAGTCGCCGGATGGTGGGGCGATCTTGGCGAGCCTGAGGTGCATCCTGAGACAATTGTGCACCATAATGGCATGACAGCGCGTGAATATCACAATGTGTATGGCAACGTGTGGAGTAAGATCATATACGACCTGTTTAAGGATGAATACCCCGACACGCGTCTGATGACGATGATGCGTGGCGGCACCACCGGTCTGCAGCGTTACAGCGTGTATCCGTGGAGCACGGATGTGGCACGTTCGTGGGGTGGCCTGGAGCCTCAGGTGCGCATAATGCTTAATTCCGGACTCAGCGGATTGGGATATATGGGACATGATGTGGGCGGCTTTGCCATTGTGGATACTACACGTGTTACAGATCCTGAACTGTATGTGCGTTGGCTGCAACTCGGAGCTTTCTCGCCGATATTGCGTACGCATGCACAACAGGTGGCCGAGCCGTTCCGCTATCCGGAGTATCGCGATATTATACTTGACCTTGTGCGTGAACGTTACCGCTGGCTCCCGTATAACTATACTTTGGCTTATGAGAATGCTGCGATGGGATATCCGTTGGTGCGTCCGCTGAACTTCCATGACAGTGGCGTGGCTCCCGACAGTGTGGGCGATCAGTATCTATGGGGATCTGAAGTTATGGTGGCTCCGGTCACCGAGCAGGGGGCTACCTCGCGGGTAGTACTCTTCCCGAAGGGCGAGTGGATCAATTATCATCATCCGGCAGCTAAGCCTGTCGAGGGCCTTTCGGTGGCCACGGTGGCTGCTCCGTTGAGCGAGATGCCGATGTTCGTGCGTTCCGGGGCATTTATTCCGCAGGCTTCATATAGTATGGGGAATGTAGGTGATTATGATGCGTCGCGATATACAGTGCTATACTATCCGCGTGCGGATGGTTCAAGCTCATTTGTGATGTATGATGATGACCGCATGTCACCGCGTTCGCTCGCAGAGGGTGAATATACGTTGATTGATTTCCGGGGCAATGTTGCCGGACGCCACATTTCTATCGAGATAGCGCAGACCGGCCATTATCATGGTATGCCTGATGTGCGCACTCTGGATTTCCGCTTGCCGGGAATAAAGGCTTCGGATATAGTATCGGTTAATGCCGGCGGAAGGGATGTACGTGTGGCCGCTTCGCCTGAGGGATATGCCTCGTTTGTGGTAGAGTTGCATGGCGATACACCTCTTTCTGTGGAGTTGATCAGGAAATAATATTTTTTTCTAAAAAAAATGCACTACCCATCTATCTGATATATAGTGAAATATAAATCTTCCTGAAAAATAATTCAAAAAAATACGCCCGGGGCTGAACTTTCTCATGCCCCGGGCGTTTTAGTAGTACATAGCAAAATTACTTTTTCCATTGCAAGAAATGTGATAATGATTGGTTTATTATTAAAACAATGAGCGACTGAGAAGCCGCTCATTGTTTTTTTATATGTTAGTATAATAGTCGTCGGTGCACTCTGACTGCCTGGATGGGTTTGTAGAGTGTCAGGCTTGACGCGCTTTTCCGGCAAGCATGCCGCAAGCGGCGGCGATGTCCTCGCCTCGCGAGGTACGTATGGTGGCGGTGATGCCGAGGTCGTTGAGGCGATCGCGGAAAGCTATCATTGTGTCGGCATCGGAGGTGCGCAGCTCGCTGTCGGGAATAGCGTGGAAGCGTATGAGGTTTACGCGCACATCAAGGCCTCGGAGTAGACGGGCCAGCGCCTGTGCATGGCGAAGGTTGTCGTTGAGTCCTCCCCACATTATATACTCCACCGACAGGCGGCGCTGATGGGCGAAGTCATATCCGCGCAGCAGTTCAAGCACATCCTTGAGCGGATAGGCCCGTTCGACTGGCATGAGCGATGCGCGCTCCTCGCTGAATGGGGAGTGGACGCTTATGGCTACATGTACCTTGGTCGTGTCGAGAAGTGTGCGCAGAGTGTCGAGTTTGCCGATTGAACTTACCGTGATACGTTTCGGGCTCCATGCCAGACCCCATGGGGCGGTGAGGATCTCGATTGCCGTGAGCACCGGGTCGAGATTGTCCATCGGTTCTCCCATGCCCATGAACACGATGTTGGTAAGTGTAGCCGATTCAGGGATCGACAGCACCTGATTGATGATCTGTCCGGCGGTGAGATTGCCATGGAAGCCTTGCCGGCCGGTCATGCAGAAGCGACACCCCATGCGGCACCCGGCTTGGGAACTTACGCAGAGAGTGGCGCGGTCGCGGTCGGGGATGTAGACAGCCTCTATGTCGCGCCCACCTACGCCATCGAACAGATATTTCACCGTGCCATCCGTGCTGCGTGCCTCGGCCTTGGGTGCGGTGCGTCCGATACAGTAGCTTTCGGC
>CANPDS010000122.1 GCA_947573015.1 uncultured Muribaculum sp. | reverse complement strand
ATTCAATATCACGCACAATGATCATGCGCGATCCTGCGTATTCAAACATCGCCTGTTTCATTACCTCTGTTGCGTTCTGGCGATATCCTTGTGTAGCGAAATAAAGTGCTTTTGCGGCTCTAATGGGCGTTTTTATCAATCCTTCACGATTCGGATTTTCACCTATTAGCTCAATTATGGCCTTGTAGTGTTCGGCCAATTTATTTATAACTATGTCTGATTCCTGCATAGTCCTTAATTATATCTGATTATTCTCCTATGATAATACGGTCGCGTACAACCCGAATCTCTCGGCTGTATGACGGAAATGCTTCTTTCAAGGCAGCCGCAGCTTTTTCTGCTTCATCATGTGTGCGGAAATTACCTATTCGCGTGCGCCAATAAGGAGATTTGTATTCAACATATGAGGGGTAATCGGAAAACCGGTTGACGATATTGCGTGCTCTTGCTCTTGCTTCGTTTTTTGCCGTGCGTGGATTGTTATCGGCAAACACCTGTATGCGATAACCTGCCATTCTTCCACTGACAACCGTCGGTGTGGATTCTTGGGGTGTAGCTTGTTGGCGTAGCCGGTCTTTCAGGGCGGAAGGCATCTGTATTACAATCACACCTCCAGTTGTAATATGCTCCTCTATAGCCTGACGTTCTGAGTGATCGGCTGTGCTTGCGTCTGGAGTCTGGGCATATGAGAATATTGACATGACAACACTAAGGCCGCATGCTGTAATCAAACGAATGTATGGAAGAGAGTTTCTTCGTTTTTTCATACCGTTGTACATTTACTTGCGCAAAGTTACGAAAAAATCGATGATTATATCATAAGTGGGCATATTAAAAAGCGTCTGCCGGTCTTAATATGCCGGCAGACGGGATAAATGCATTTTGCTAATGCTGGAGTGATATGCGTATTTTCTTGCCTTTAAGTTTTTGTTGTGCCAGTAATTTTACAATGCCTGAAGCCTCGTCTGCTGGTATTGCGGCCAATGCGCAATGATCACGCACAACTATACGCCCGACTTGCGACGCTTCAACGCCACCCTGTTTTATTATGAAGCCAGCAATATCACCACGGGATATTTTTTCTTTTTTGCCGGCATTGAAATATAGGGTGGCTGTGGCCGCTTTTATTGGATTGTAGGAATGTCCCGATGGCACATATGAACGGTCAAAAACAATATAATCAGGAATATTGTCAGCTTCTGATGTAAGTACATAGACAGTGCCTGTCGCATCTACTCTGGCAGTGCGGCCATTGCGATGTGTCCATGTCTCTTCGGTAAGGGGAATATGATAATGAATTATTGAGTGTACAGAGTCAATATCACGTCCTCTTGCCCCCAGGTCGGTACTGACAAGAATTGGCGTAGTGCCATTATTAAGGAGATCAATGGCTTTTTCTCGGTCATTCTGGTCGAGGGCACCGTGATATATGCCGACAGGAAGCCCGGCTGATAACAGATGATTATAAACTCGTTCAGCACTTTCACGGTGATTGACAAATATAATCACCCGCCCATCGGATAACGATTTAAGAAGATCAGTTAGTGTGGCGATTTTATCACGCGATGGACTCTCCACTTCTACAATCTGTATGCGCGAGCGGGGTGTCTCAGTCTGATGTAGGAAATCGATGAGATCCACCTTTTTTAATTTCATGAAATCCGGCAGCGAGTCAAGTCTGGTGGCTGAGGTGAGGATTGTGCGTGAGCGGTTGGGCATCATTCGTACGATCTTTCTCATTTCATCTTGAAATCCGAGTTCAAGAGATTTGTCGTATTCATCGAGTACGAGTATTCGTGTGGTATACAGATCAATCTGCTTGCGCTCTATATGATCAAGCAGTCGTCCTGGGGTAGCCACTACTATATCTGGAGATGGAGTGAGGGAATTTTTCTCATCAAGCATCGAATGTCCACCATAAAGCGCCACTACCTTATATCCAGTGGCAAGTTCTCGTACCACACGGTAAATTTGGGTGACAAGTTCACGCGACGGTGCAATTATCACACCTTGTATCTTTGCTGAAGGATTAGATAATGAAGAGAGCATCATGGATGCAAATGCCACGGTTTTACCACTTCCCGTCGGAGATAACAGTATTACATCGGAAGACTTGTTGGCAATGGCAGCTTCCTGCATGGGGTTCAGAGACTCTATGCCGAGTCTTGATTGAATATTGGTTATAAGTTCTTTTTGTTTCATTTTATCTTATTATATGGCAAATTTAAGAAATAACTATGAGAATATATCATTTGTTGGTGTTGACTAACGGCGTAGAGGCAATAGAGTGATATGTAAACATTTCTTGATTATTAATTTATTGTTAAATGGATGCCCAATATCGGCGCCTTTGCATATGTTAATGTTAAAATTGTCAAAATCAACCAAACGCTGCTTGCACAAGTGGTTAAATGTGTTTACCTTTGCCGGTGTGTTTTTCATAGTATTAGATTAAGATAAAGGTTTAAACGGGAAGAGATGTCGCGAGACATTTCTTCTTTTTTTATGCCATATGTTCTGACAGTGTTGTGTGGATACACAATAATGAGTCAAAGGGCAGCGTTATTTATCCATAATATGTATGTACAACGTAAAAATATAATATATATAATATGTGTGGTATTGATGCTTGGTGGCATCCATGCCCCATTGGCAGCCCAACGTAACGATAAGGTGCTTAATCGTCCATATGCAGATCTGCGCCGTTGGCATATGGGCTTTTCTGTAGGTTTGTTTACTCCGTCTCTTGCGCTTACGCATGGCGGATTTGTAACAGATCTTGGCGAGACGTGGTTTATGGAACAGCCTTCTTATTCGCCTGGATTTTGTGTTAATGGACTGTTCGATTTACGTCTGAATGAATATTTTAGTCTGCGTTTTACTCCGGGTATGTATTTCGGCAATCGTACTGTTAAGATGCATGATACCTCAACTGGCAATGTGGATCAGCAAGATATCAAATCAACTTACATAGTGACTCCTGTCGATCTGCGATATAATGCGGTTCGACTTCATAATGTAAGGCCTTATATGTTAGCTGGCGTTATGCCCGTTTTTGATGTGGCTAAACGACGCAACCGTGATTTGCTGCATTTAAAAACAGCAGATTTGATGCTCTCGATTGGATTTGGGTGTGACCTTTATCTCCCCTACTTCAAATTCGCACCGGAGATCAAGTTCTGTTTTGGCTTGACAGATCAATTACAGAGAAACCGTCCGGATCTGGATGATGATCCCGACCGTTTTAAATTCACACAATCGCTTACGAAAGTCCGCCAACAAATGGTTGTACTTACTTTCTATTTCGAATAAGCTATCCCAATGGTCAGATCACATCATATCAAACGTACATTGATCGCGGGTATGCTGTCAGTATCAGCAGTTGTTCATGCAAATGGCCAGGTAGATGCCGGTTTTACTCAATATTTTGAGGTGCCATCGTATTACAACCCGGCTGCAATTGGTCTCACAGATAACCTTCGAATACGTGGTGGATCACGTTTGCAATGGATGGGGATACCCAAGGCGCCTAAAACATTTATTGCCAATGCCGATATGCCAGTGAAGCTTTTCGGAAAACGTATTGGAGTTGGACTTATAATGCAACAGGAAAGCATGGGCCTTTATAATAATCTAACTATTGGCGCAATGGGCGCTTATAAGTTGAAGCTGTTTAAAGGTGAACTTTCGATAGGTGCGCGCATAGGCCTGTTTGATGAATCTTTCCGGGGCTCGGAAGTAATATTGCCTGATGATAATGACTATCATCAAAGTGCTGATGATGCGATACCTACTACAGATGTTCATGGAACGGCATTTGACATAAGTCTTGGAGCATATTTTAAGCATAAAATGTTTTGGGCAGGAATCTCTGCTACTCATTTGAATCAGCCTACGGTGAAAATGTCGACAGATGGTACTGAAGCGAAGCAATATGAGTTCAAGGCCGGATGTAGTTTCTATTTTATGGGCGGTGGCAATATTCCAATAAAAAATACGTTATTTGAAGTGCAGCCATCAATGTTAGTGAAAACAGATTTCACTTTCACAACCGCGGAAATAACCGCACGGTTGCTGTATAACCGATTTATATACGGTGGTCTTGCCTATCGCTATAATGATGCAGTAGCATTATTGCTTGGAGCATATTACAAGAATTTCTTTCTTGGCTATAGCTACGATTATCCGACTACAGATATTGCCAAAGCAAGTAGCGGAAGTCATGAAATATGGCTTGGCTATAGTATGAAACTGGATCTCGGCGAAAAGAACCGACACCGACATAAAAGCATAAGAATAATGTAACTTTTTAGTTATGAATAAAATACAGAATTATCTACTAACCGCCATAATCATAACTCCCGTTGCAACTTCGTGTGCATTGGGGAGCCATAATAGTATGGGAGGTGAAGTGACGGGCGTGAGTGCGTCGTCATGGGCCGAACCTACTCCATATGGAATGGTGCTTATCGATCGTGGTTCCATGAAGGTCGGACCGGCAAAGGCTGACAGTGCATGGAATCTTAGAGCTGATGCCAGAGGTATTAGCGTCGATGGCTTTTGGATGGATGAGACTGAGGTAACAAATGGCAAATATAAACAATTTGTACATTGGGTACGTGACTCTATCATCCGGGAGCGACTGGCCGATCCTGCATATGGAGGTAATGAAGAATTTAAAATAGAGGAAGACAAAGAAGGTAATCCGGTAAAGCCTTATCTTAATTGGAGTAAGGCGATTCCATGGCGTAATCCGTCGGAAGATGAGGCACGTGCAATTGAAAGTTTATATCGAATAAATCCCATAACGGGAGTTAAAGAACTTGATCCGGAGCAGTTGAACTATCGGTATGAGATATATAATCATACTGAGGCTGCCAAGCGTAAAAACAGATTGAATGCTGCCAGACGGGATTATAATACGGACCGTCCGGTTAATACGACCTTGCCGGTTATATCAAAGGATACCGCGTATATAAATGATGAAGGTGATATCGTCCGTCAGACTATTTCCCGTGCGCTTACCGGAGACTATGATTTTGTCAATACATATATCGTTAATATCTATCCTGATACAACAGCATGGATAAACGATTTTGAAAATGCATATAATGAGCCATATGTACGCCTTTATTTCTCACATGGAGGCTACAATGACTATCCTGTAGTAGGTGTAAGCTGGGAGCAGGCAAATGCATTCAGCCATTGGCGTACGGAGTTCCTGCGTCGCTCTCTTGGCAAGGAAGGTATATATGTAGAGCCATACCGCCTGCCTACAGAAGCGGAATGGGAATATGCGGCACGAGCGGGCAATAATGACAATATGTATCCTTGGGATGGCGAACTGCCACTTACTGAGGATAAGGGGTGCTTTTACGCCAATTTCAAGCCGGATGAAGGAAATTATTCCCGTGATGGACATATTATCACATCGCGTGTAGGCACATATTCGCCCAATGATTTCGGACTATATGATATGGCCGGAAATGTCAGTGAATGGACCTCGACTGCATATACCGAAAGTGTAGGAAAGCTGACATCAGATCTTAATCCTGAATATCGCTATGATGCGGCTATTGAAGATCCGTATAAGATGAAGCGTAAAATAGTTCGTGGTGGTTCCTGGAAAGATGTGGCACACAATGTGCGCTCCGATCTCAGAATGTGGGAATACCAGAATGAACAACGTTCATATATTGGATTCCGCAATGTACGTACTCAGATTGGCTTTGCTAAAGGACAAGGACAGAAACAGAAATAACTGCGGGCTTTTTCTACGTATTATAAAAACTACCAACGTTACCGACTACAATGGGAAAAATAAAACGATATAAAAATAGTATTGAACGCTTCCTTTCTGGAGAAAAGGGCCAACGATTCTTCAACTTCGCCTACTCTATTGGAGCTGCGATTGTGATATGGGGTGCATTGTTCAAAATTCTACATCTTCCAGGAGGCAGCACTCTTTTGTCGATAGGCATGGGTACTGAGGTGCTCATGTTCATACTTACAGCATTCGACCGTCCTCCACGTGAATATCATTGGGAGGAAGTGTTCCCTGTGCTTAGTACGAAAAATCCGGATGATCGGCCTGATTTTCAAGGTGGCTCAGGAATCGTTATTGGACATGGAACAGGTGCTTCAGCTGATGTTGCAGCGTCTGTAGTTACATCTTCCGGCAAGTCTCAGGTAATACTTCCACCTGATGCTACACCAACCGATGAATATGTAGCGCAGATCGCCGCGCTTTCTCAGCAGATGGATCAGCTCCGGCATACTACTGAAGCATTGAATAATGTAAGTGAGGTGTTGCTGAAGTCATATCAGGCCATTACCGAAAACTCGGAAAACATTACCCGTAGTTCTACCGGATATGTAGAGGAGATGCAGGCTCTTAACCGAAATATATCAGGGTTGAATACGATCTATGAGATACAACTTAAGAGCGTAAGTTCCCAGCTCGACTCACTCGACAGGGTAAACCGTGGCATCAAGGATATTCGTGATATGTATGAGAAGTCATCTGCCATGAGCGAACGTTATTGCGAGGAGACTGAAAAGATGGCTCGTTACATGCAGCAACTCAATCAGGTGTATGAGAAAATGCTTCATGCCATGACAATTAACATGTATCATCCGATGGGAGCCGCACATGCTCCTGAAATGAATGCAGAGTCTCAGGCAATGCCAGAGTCGATGCCTCCTATTCGCTAACGATCAATAATACTACATTTTACCCGATCTTATGGGAAGCAATAATACACGCTCACTCTCACCACGTCAGAAAATGATTAATCTGATGTATATCGTGCTGACAGCAATGCTTGCATTGAATGTCTCTGCCGATGTACTTGAGGGTTTCGGACAGGTTGAGGAAGGGCTTGCGCGTAGCAATACTACGGTTGACCAGCGAAATGAAGCTGTTTTCCGTAGATTGGAAGCTTTTGCTGAACAAAATCCAGAAAAAGGTGCCCAATGGTTTGATAAAGCCGCTGAAGTACGCCAAACAACAGCAAGGGTGTACGACTTGATTGATACCCTGAAAATGGAGATCGCCATTGAGGCTGATGGCGCAAAAGCTGATCTTTCAAATATTCTGAATCAGGATAATCTTGATGCGGCATCTGTTGTGATGCTCTCTCCGCGTAATCCAAGAGGTAAACATCTGCGTAGTACGATAGACTACTATCGCAATTATATAGCATCGCTTATGCCGGATTCAGTCAAGCGAGAGAATGTAATCCGCTCGCTGTCTACCGAGCAGACTATGCGTCGTGGCACCGTGTCTCCTCAGCTATGGGAAGAGACTATGTTTGAAAACAAACCGGTGATTGCGGCTATTACATTGCTTACAAAATTGCAAAGTGATATTCGCTATGCCGAGGGAGAGGCGTTGACTACCCTACTCTCCAATGTTGATGCTGGAGATGTTCGCGTTAATGAACTTAATGCGTTTGTAATACCGCAGTCCCGTAATGTAATGCGCGGTAGCCGCTATTCTGCGAATATTGTATTGGCCGCTGTTGATACTACACAACGTCCGGTAATATATATCAATGGCAAGCAACTTGACAATGATCGCGGTTTGTTTGAGACACTCGCATCCTCTACTGGTAATTTTGACTATTCCGGATACCTGGAGGTGTCACATGGCGATGGATCTGTGACCCGTCATGATT
>CANPDS010000121.1 GCA_947573015.1 uncultured Muribaculum sp. | reverse complement strand
CAATAGCATGAATTCCGATGGATATACTGCGCTGGAGGTCTATCTTCCCTCCATACTTCGACAGGCGATGTCTACAGATTTCTCATTGTCAGGCATTGAAGGAATTATTGAAATTATCTATGACGAATATGATCCGGTCACGGGTGAATTAAGAATTGATCCTAAGGCCATAGGTTCATCGCTTTCATTATATACAGTCGATGGACGATTGATGTCACGGCGTATAATCACTTCGGCAATCACACCCGTAGCATTTCCTGAAGGGATAACTCTGGTTTATATTCAAGGACGCAATATCGCACCCCGAATCATGAAGATATGCATGTAATCATGTAATCTTAAGAAATCTTAATATCCGATATTTGTTGAAGATGTCGCACCAAACTTCTAAAATGGTGCGACATCTTCTTATTTTTATTGCACGTTTTCGATCTTTTACATATCTTTGTTGATATATGTTGGGAATAATGTGACCGATTTTTCATCATGCCATCGATTTCCGCAATATAGACATTCTCATTTGAATTCAAAAATAGCTTATCCAATCTCATACGATAAATCTTTACTCCTTAAATGATTAACTATTGTAAATATATTGCCGCATCTCTGATGTCGGCAGGCGCCTTTATTTCGGCAGGCGCTCAAGTATCATGGGATACTTTCTCAGACACGTGGGTGGCAGTAGACGAATTAGGCCGAAAGGTTGCAATTGCCGGTGATGGTGTTGACCGTACTGAAATTGACACAGATGTGAGTATCGGTATGTTCTATTATTTATGGCACGGCTACCATAATCAGTGGGACAAATCCGTAACAGAACTCCTTGACGAAAATATCGATGATCCGCAATGGGGTCCGGAAGGTACATTTCATTGGGGAAGCAAGCCTTGGCTTGGATACTACAAAGGTGGAGACCGCTATATCGTAGCTAAGCATATGCAGATGCTGATGGATGCAGGTGTCGATTTCTTGTTCTTAGATGTGACAAACGCCTATTGGTATCCCGCAAGTGTCAGAGCTGTCATGGCCGAGATCGACCGTCGTACGGCTTTGGGTCTAAAAACGCCTAAACTTGCATTCACATTGCACTCCAAAACTCCGGCAACTATCGAGGGCGTATATGCCACATTCTATTCCAATAAAGGGAATGACAAGTATTGGTATTATTATGATGGCAAACCGCTGATCCTTGCCGACAAGAACGACATGGAGGGTGTCTCGTCGGAGATTCTGGACTTCTTTACATTCCGTAATTCATGGGCATGGATGGAAGGGCGCAATCCCGACGAATGGCCATGGCTTGAATTTTACCCCCAGGCTCCAGGTTGGACCTACGATGGCACAGAAAAGAAAGTAGAACAAATCTCGGTCAGTGTTGCGCAGCATGCCTATTCAAAAATAGGCAAAAGTTACCATAATGGCCAGGAGCCGGCATTCTATGGACTTGGGGTATGCGAAGAGACACCTTATGGACTGTATTTCCAAGAGCAATGGGATCGTGCCCTTGAGGTGCATGCTCCAATTGTGATGGTGACACAATTCAATGAATGGATCGCTCAGCGCTTTATTATAAAAAATGAAGTAGAGTTAGGATATGTTCGCCCTGGTGCATATGGCTCCATGGGTGAGACATATTTTGTGGATGTATACAATGCCGAATTCAGCCGTGATCTGGAGCCAAGTGCACATCCGTTGGTCCGCGATAATTACTATCTACAGTTAGTATCTAATATAAGAAGGTATCGAGGTGCCCATTCTATTCCGGAGCCTACAGTCAATCTATCCATTAACATAAACGGTTCGTTTGACCAATGGGATGCCGAAAGTCTGGAATTCCGTGATGACAAGCACGACTCTGATATCACATCTGCCGATGCGCAGACACCATCGACATTAAAACGCGCTACAAATGATATTGTAACGGCAAAGGTGACTCAAGATGCAGATAATATATATTTCTATGTATCAACTACAGATAATATTTCCTCACCGGCAACATCCGATCTGTGGATGCGGCTATTCCTTAACACGGACACCGATTATTCTACAGGGTGGGGTGGATATGACTATTGTGTCTACAAAGATGCAGACACAGGCGTGTATTCGTTGATGAAGCATGATGGAGATTTCCATTGGCGCACAATAGCCCCCGTCTCATACCGTATTGAGAACAACAAAATGCATCTTGCCATTCAGCGCTCAGATCTCGGAATAGATGCATCTCAGGATATTGACTTTAAATGGACAGACAATATTTCAGATGACAACCCTGATATCATGAGCTTTATCTCTGATGGCGATGTTGCGCCCAACGGCAGGTTCAATTACCGCTATAAGGGAACAGCTGTCACCAGTGGCATTGACGATATAAGCGATGATGTCATCCCAAGCCACCTGTCAATAATCGCAACAGGCAACAAAGTGAACATCTCAAACACATCGTCTGATTCAATGGATATTGCGATATATGATACTACCGGAAGAAAGTGTTATAATACATGTATTGAAGCACTGCAATCCACTGAGCTATCACTATCAAATGGCGTTTATATTGTAAGATATTCGACCAAGGGCTTCTCCGGATCAAATAAGTTTATTTGTCATTAAATTAATGATCGACAGGGCATATGAAATAAGTACCATATGCCCTGTCCTGATTCTTGGCATACCATTCAATCCCAATATATATATATGAAATTATCACATTTCTTCAGTATTATCAGCGTTTGTTGTATTATACCTCAAACTATTTGCGCACAAGAGACCTATGAATTATCAGGAAAGAAACTGAAAGATTATACAATTGTATATTCTACTGATGCTGACATAGAAGAAGGAGCGACTCCCGCATTAAATTTGCGTGATAAACTTAAAAAAGCTACGAATATTACAATCCCTATAGAAAAATCAGGAGCTAAGAAAAAGAACATCATCTGTATTTCAAAGTCGGATACAATCTCTACATTCAATTATGCTATAGATGTGAGGTCAGGCAATATCAGAATTGATGGAGGATGCGGCTGGGCTATGAATCAGGCTATTGATATCTTAGTAGATAAATTGGCCGAGGATAAACAGCTTTCTGCAATGCATCTTAATGGAACAATTGAGGGAAAGATACTTTTCCCTCGTCCGGATGGAGTGAATTTGAGAATATTTGATGATAATGTATGGGATTATCATCAAGACACCATTCCTCCAAAATGGCAAGAGGCTGGATTGGATTGCCGGGACTCTGTAAGATCGCCTAAATTCGCTCAATTGATTCGAGCATATATGCCGGACGTCATATGCTTGCAGGAATATAGCAGTCATATGGACTCAGTTTTATATCCTATGCTCAAAAAATATGGATATAAGAGAGCCTCAAATGGGAAAGAGGAAAGTTGGCCCCATACTCCTATATTCTATGATAAAGCACAATGGAAGCCGTTAAGAATTAATTATCGCCTCTATGGGCATGGGCCCGACACTTGGTGCAATAATGGATCAAAGTCATTTACATCGGCCGTACTCAAAAATAAGGCAACCGGCAAGATCGTCGGGGTGGTAAGTACACATTTATGGTTCAGAGGTGACAAGAGTCATCCTGGCAGTACTTATGCCCGTGCATCGCAAGTAGCACTGATCATGGCTGAAGTTGAGGTTATCAAAGCAAAATTCAATTGCCCGGTATTTGTATGCGGTGACATGAACAGCACTGAAGATACACTTCCTATGCAACTGTTCATTAATTCAGGCTACAAACCATGTTATAAGATCGCCACTCAATATAGCGATAAGGCTCTGGGACATCATACATGCTTCGCGCATACAGTGGGGTCGCGCAACAACAATGGCAAAGATAGAGAGGCAGGATCAATAGATCATTGTTTTATCCACAATGAGCAGAATACGGAAGTAAAGGTGTTTGATTGCATACGTCCATACTTCAGTGTTTTTCTTACCGACCATTATCCGAATCTAATTGATGTGGAATTGAAATAATTTTTCATGAACGGTCGAACTTTTTGGTTTGGCCGTTTGTTTTACAATGAGACTATTTTGAAAATCCATTATGAAGGACGTTAAAACAACTTTGCTTGATCGGCGGTCGATCCGGAGATACGAGCGTGAAGCTATCTCTGAAGATATTATGCATTTCATCCACGAAGCTATCCGTAATACACCCACCAGTTATAATGGGCAGCAATTCTCTGTGATAGATATCGATGACCAACCGACAAAAGAAAAGCTATATGAATTGACCGGCCAAAAGCAGATCAAGACATGTAATCATTTCTTGTTATTCTGTGCCGATTACAATAAAATATCGGGTATTGCCGAGGCGAAGGGTATCGACATGCCTAACTTTGCACATACGGCCGATGGTGTCATAGTCGGTGTGGTTGATGCGGCATTGGCCATGATGAGTGCGCTTACAGCGGCTGAATCAGCAGGCCTTGGCACATGTCCTATCGGTTATGCACGAACAGCCGCTCCCGAGGCCATTGCCCGTTTGATGAAACTCCCTCAAGGGGTGTTTGTCGTCTGTGGTCTGGCTATCGGAGTACCACGAGAACTACCTGACATAAAGCCTAAGCAACCGATTGATCTGGTAATCCACCATAATATGTACCGTCAAGATAATATGGTTCCCGAACTTATGGCATATGACTCAGAAATCAAGGAGTATAATGCAACTCGTTCAGGATCAAAATCAGACAATGATTGGGCAGAACATATTGTGTCCTATTATCGTGAGGCAATGGGTTATAATACTCTTGATGCCTTGCGCCGTCGTGGCTTTGATATAAAAAGATAATATTATCAACAGACTCGTCACGAAGGCTCTGAGTGCAGATTGTGCTTCAGAGCCTTCGTGATATTTATTGACATTGTACAAATCAGGATATTGCCTGTTGTGAAAGATTTTTGTATATTTGTAAATAAATTTATCACTATGAACGAATCTAAACTTCCCATAATTTTCATATCCAATGACGATGGCATAAATGCTCCGGGGATTCATCGGCTTATAGATTATGTGGCAGGACGTGGACGAATTATTGCGGTTGCGCCAGAGGGCCCTCGCTCAGGACAGTCCTCTGCTCTTACTGTAAATTCGCCATTGCGCATCACCCGCTATCCTGATTATTGCGGAGCGGAAATGTATGGCGTAAACGGAACGCCTGTAGATTGTGTAAAATTAGGAGTACATGCCATTTTGAAAGACAAATGCCCAGACATACTTCTGGCTGGCATTAATCATGGCTCAAATTCTGCAATAAATACGCTGTATTCTGGCACCATGGGAGCCGTGTTTGAAGGATGTCTGCTTGGAGCAAATGCAGTAGGCTTTTCATATCATAGCCATGATGAGAATGCATCTCTTGCGGCATGTGCACCTGTCGTAGACGATATTGTCACACGGGTTATAGCCAAAGGCCTACCTGCTGGAGTGTGCCTTAATGTAAATATTCCAAAATGCGAAAGGGTCGCAGGCATTAAAGTGGCGCGTGCAGCAAACGGATATTGGACTGAGGAATTTGCCGAATATACCGACCCACATGGACGCCCGTATTTTTGGCTAACAGGCCATTTTCACAATCTGGAACCAGATTCGGCTGATACAGACCTATATTGGACTGAACGAGGTTACGCCTCTGTTGTGCCATGCAGACCAGATCAGACTGCCATAGACGATTTGGCGAATATAAAATCGCTTCTTGATTGAAAAAACAACATTTTTATTATCCTCGGTGCATTTTATAGAAAGTTCTCATTTTGTGATATGCATGTATCAAGATTTTGAGTAACTTTGTGCCCATATGGACTCTTCACAGCTCACATTTCGATCGCCATATAAGCGTGGTGCCGATTGGGGCGCACTATTTGGCATATATCTTGTGGCTCTGTTTTTTGCCACCTCATATTCTATCACCAATGGCTATGCAGCTCTTGGCGCTATGGTGCTTATGGCTGGTGTTCCTGTATGTATATACTTTATGCTGAGGCACAGTTATGTATCTGACAAGGGGACAACAATATTTTCATCTTTATGGATGGAGGGGATTGCCATTTTCTTTTTCGGAGGCTTGATCGCATCGGTTATTGCAATGGTATATATGAGATGGATTGACCCTGGATTTCTCAACGATCGTGTCGATACTCTTATAGAGCTATATTCAACATCTGGCATACCCACCGGAGAAGAGGCTGCCGAGATGCTGCAGGCCGCAATTGATCAGAAACTGCTTCCGAAACCGATTGAAATTACCATCGATATGCTTTGGCTGATTGTTTTCTCAGGCTCACTTCTCTCTATGGTAATCTCATGGCTTGTGCCAATGAAGAAACTCTCCAATAAATCTTCAAAATAACTAAGTAAATCCCCCATATGGATATTTCAGTAGTAGTACCATTATATAATGAAGCAGAGTCACTGCCGGAACTTGAAGCATGGATTGACCGTGTGATGAAAGCCAACGGTTTTTCTTATGAAATCATTTTTATAAATGATGGATCCACAGATAACTCTTGGACTGTAATTACTTCGTTGGCTAAAAAAAACTCGGCAGTACGTGGAGTATGTTTCCGTCGCAACTACGGGAAGTCGCCTGCTTTAAATACTGGATTTGCCCGAGCAAAAGGTGATGTGGTCATTACCATGGATGCTGACCTTCAGGATAGCCCTGATGAAATCCCCGAACTGTACAGAATGATCACAGAAGAGGGATATGATCTTGTAAGCGGTTGGAAACAAAAGCGCTACGACCCATTGTCGAAAACAATTCCGACAAAGCTATTTAACGCTACAGCCAGAAAAGTAAGTGGCATACACAATCTGCATGATTTTAACTGTGGCCTTAAGGCATATCGTGCTAAGGTGGTAAAGCATATTGAAGTATATGGTGACATGCACCGTTATATCCCATACCTTGCTAAAAATGCAGGATTTAATAAAATCGGGGAGAAAGTGGTGCATCATCAGGCCCGTAAGTATGGTTCATCCAAATTCGGTCTTGATCGTTTCGTAAATGGCTACCTTGATCTGGCTACATTGTGGTTTACTTCAAAATTTGGAGTAAAACCGATGCACTTGTTCGGTCTTCTTGGTTCCCTGATGTTCCTTCTGGGCTTTGTATCAGTTGCAGTAGTTGGCTTTACAAAACTTTACAATATGCACCATGGCCTTGAATACCGGTTAGTGACTGATTCCCCGTATTTTTATCTGGCATTAACCTTGATGGTGCTTGGCTCACAATTGTTTTTGGCCGGATTTGTCGGAGAATTGGTAGTACGCAACTCTCCGGGGCGCAATCATTATGAGATAGAGGAAGAAATCGGACATAATAATTAAAATATAAATATATGTATCCTCAATTATATAATCTTGTAGAAAAACGTTATAGCTGTCGCGAATATCTTAATAAGCCGGTAGGGCGCGATTTGATCTCCGGAATATTGGATATCGCACGGCTTGCTCCCTCGGCATGCAACCGACAGCCATGGGAGTTTCTTGTCATTGACACGGATCCATTGCGTGAAAAAGTGATTGCAAGTTATAATCGCGAATGGGTGAAGAATGTTCCGGTTTTTATCATAGCCCTTGGTCTGCATGATGAGGCATGGAAACGTTCGTATGATGGTAAAGACCATACCGACGTGGACGTTGCGATAGCCGTAGAGCATATTTGTCTTGCTGCCACATCTATGGATCTTGGCACGTGTTGGATAT
>CANPDS010000120.1 GCA_947573015.1 uncultured Muribaculum sp. | reverse complement strand
AATTACTTCTTCACAGTTTCCACCTCAGATGCCGGACGTGTGAAACCATCCTTCTCGCAGCGCTTCGACATATGGTCGATACGTGCCTGAGTCTCAGGATGCGAAGAGAACATTTTGTTGATATATGAGGTTTTGCCGGCGTTGTCTCCCTCCATCGACTGAAGTTTCTCAAAAGCCATAACCATCCCCCAGGGATTTTTGCCCTTTGATACCAAGAAGTCATATCCGCAATCATCAGCCTCATTCTCCTGCTTCTGTGAGAATTTAGCATTGATCAGCGACGAACTCAGAGTGCCGAGCTGCGACTCAGTAAGAGCGGCCGCCTTACCACTGGTCGAAGCTATCCCATCCTTAAGAGCGTCAGTGAGCAACTGAGTGCGGAATGCATTTTTAGAATGATGTTTCAGCACATGGCCGATCTCATGGCCGATAACGCCAAGAAGTTCATCATCGCTCATGATATCCATCAATGATGAAAACACACGCACACTACCGTCGGGACATGCGAAAGCATTCACATCGATCACATCATACACCTTAAAATTCAAAGGAATACCATCTGCATCGGTAATACCCTCTGTGAGTTTCTTAAGACGGATAGTATAAGGATTGTCGTCGGGAGTGACAGGGTTGTTCTTATCCATCCAGTCAACCGATTCTTTCACATAAGCAGCCATCTGGGCATCAGTCAGAGTGGCAGCCTGCACTGCCTTCGTAGCGCCGCCAATTGCCTTCTTGAGGTTGAACTGTGCGGACATAGGTACTACACTTGCCATGCAAAATAACGATACAAAGATCTTAATCGCTGTTTTTTTCATCTCAAAAAAGTTTTAATTTTGCGGCAAAGTTAACAAGAACCAACCGTATGTGCAACACTAAAAAAAGCTCCGTATGGCGCTATATATTGACCGGACTGACCATACTGATTACAATCTTCGGCTACGGCACAATAATCGCACTCTCCTCCGAAACGCTCATAAGTCCATGGTTGCCCGTCAGCGCATCTATCATAATAGCAATCCTGTCATCCATCAAAATCGGAGGATATTGGGAATATATCTCCACCAACAGTAACATATGGCTAAACCGCACGATACATGTAATAACAACAACCGCCATAGTGGGAGGAGCTTTCTATAGCTGCAACTATCTTTTCGACAACGATTCCACACGACACAAAGAACAAGTAGTAGTGGAAAGCCGATACCACAAAGTGCGCTATCGATCAAAACGCATCACCCGACGCACATACACACGCGGAGAACCTTACAAAGTATACTACATCGATGTACAATTCTCCGATGGACGTAAAAAATCACTAAGTGTCCCATTCAAGCGTTACAAACGCATACATACCGGCGATACCATCTCACTAAACATCGCCACCGGCTCCAACTTAAATTCAAGAAAACCAAGCAAATCATGATTTTCATATACTAAGTAAGCAATAATTTAAAGACTTACTTATAAAAAATTTGCATCTATCAATTAAATCCACTACCTTTGCACCGCTTTTTAGCATCCCCGTGTGATGGGAAATTAGAAAGCTTCTAATTTTGAGTAACACAATTTAATTCCAACAAGCAATGAAGACTTACAATCTTGCAGCACAGCCCCGTACCGATCTCGGTAAGAAGGCAGCCAAGGGCCTCCGCACAGAAGGCCTCATCCCCGCCGTTCTCAATGGTGGTGAAATCGTAACCCTCCCCTACACCACCGCTCTTAAGCCAGGCGAAAAGCTCGTGGAGATCGGCAACGGCAAGGGCCTCATCACTACCGACCTCGTGGTTAAGAACGAAGATGTGCGCAAGCTCCTCTATACCCCCGACGTATTCGCTATCGAGCTCGACGTTAACGGCGAGAAGCGCAACGCAGTGCTCCGCGAAGTACAGTTCCATCCCGTTAAGGACACCGTGCTCCACATCGACCTCCTCGAAGTTAACGACAAGAAGCCCGTCGTTGTTGAAGTACCCGTCAAGCTCGAAGGCCACGCCGAAGGTGTCAAGGCCGGTGGTAAGCTCCAGCTCTCTATGAAGAAGCTCAAGGTGAAAGCCGTCTACACCCAGATCCCCGAACGCGTTGTCATCAACATCGACAACCTCGGCCTCGGCAAGACCCTCCAGGTAGGCGATCTCCACTTCGAAGGCCTCGAACTCGTCAACGCCAAAAACGCCGTAGTTTGCGCCGTACAGCTCACACGTGCCGCACGTGGTGCCGCTGCCAAGGCTTAATCAACAGATTACTGCTAATGAAATATCTGATTGTAGGGCTGGGCAATATCGGTGACGAATACCGTGAAACCCGCCACAACATAGGATTTATGATATTGGATGCCTTTGCCGAGGCATCCAATATTTCTTTTACCACCGACCGCTACGGCGACGTGGCACACATGCGTCTCAAAAACAAGATGCTCACACTGCTAAAGCCGTCGACATACATGAATCTCTCGGGAAACGCCGTGCGCTACTGGAAAGAGAAAGAAGGGATCGACACCAACCACATCCTCGTGCTTGTCGACGATCTCGCCCTTCCCTTCGGAGCCATACGCCTAAAACCATCGGGATCCGATGCAGGCCACAACGGCCTTAAAAACATAGCTCAGATGCTCGGCACAGCCGCATATCCACGCCTACGCTTCGGCATTGGCAACGATTTCCCACGGGGATGCCAGATCGATTATGTGCTCGGACGCTTTACCCCGTCTCAGCGAGAGGAACTTCCCGAACGCGTATCCGTAGCGTGCGAAGCAATAAAAGCCTTTTGTTTGAGCGGCATACAGTTCGCCATGTGCAACTTCAATAACAACGCTCCAGCAAAATCCCAATCCACACCCGATAAAACCAATAATGGCACTCTCTGAAGAACGTATCGACAAATGGATGTGGGCAACCCGCATCTTCAAGACACGCACCATAGCCACCGACGCCTGCAAAAAAGGGCGCGTACTGATGGGAGGCACTGCCGTAAAGCCATCGCGTGTGGTAAAACCCGGCGATATAATAAATGTACGCAAGCCACCGGTCACCTACTCATTCCGCGTAAAAGCCCTAACGGCCAACCGTCTTGGCGCCAAACTCGTGCCAGACTATCTTGAAAACATCACTCCACAATCAGAACTCGATCTGCTCGAAGTGGTTAAAATAAGCGGCTTCATTGATCGCCGCAAAGGCCTCGGACGTCCGACTAAACGCGAAGGACGCGAGCTGTCGCGCTTCAAGGAAGAAGCCATGGACGACGGGTGGGACTTCGATTTCGACTTCGACACCGAAGATTAAGAAGTTGAAATCGGACGCTCTACCACACCATATACAAACATTCAGGAAAAGCCATGACGGTGACTCTCCCACTCCTCGCCGACAGATTCAATAGATTTAACGCCCAGATATTCGGTAACAAGCTCCCACCGCTACCTCTGAAAGTAAGTTCAGCAGCAACACGTGCCGGATGCTACTCCCACCGGACAGTGCGACGCGGCCTTTCCACCCTGCACCATCGCTCCATCACCATAAGCAAATCGTTTGATCTCGACCCCGACGCCATCGACGACGTCATCATCCACGAGATGATACATTATTGGATTGACCTCTATGGGCCTCACGGGCAAAGTCCCCACGGACCGGCATTCCGCACCATGATGGCGCAGATCAATCACACCTATTCACGCCACATATCCGTAACAATCGCGGCAAAAAGTCAAAGCCGGCGTCCATTTCACATCATATGCACAGCCATACTGACAGATGGACGAATTGGCTTAATGGTGACTGCTCGTTCACGAATATTCCAGATGTACCGCGACATACCCCGACTGTTTTCAGTAAAGGAATGCCACTGGTACCTGTCCCACGACAGATTCTTCGATCGCTTTCCCGCTGCATTAAAGCCCAAACTCTACCTTCCTGATCCTATAGAGCTAAACCACGTACTCAGCGCAGCCACTCCACTCTCCATTGATATAAAAAACAATAAAATCACGACACTCTCCCCACCATCCACAAAAAAAACATAGCCCCAAAGAATATTAAGAGCGTGTCAAAAAAAAATATTTCCCACGTGGAAATTAACCCAACATTTGCAAAATAAAAATGTTTTGCGTAATTTTGCACGCGATTTCACACAGCCAGCCAATAGGCCGACCAATGTGGCACACAGATTATAACAACAAAACAATTATACTGCAATGAAGAGAACATTCCAGCCCTCCAACCGCAAAAGAGTAAACAAGCACGGATTCCGTGAGCGTATGTCCACTCCCAACGGTCGCAAAGTCCTCGCACGTCGTCGTGCTAAAGGTCGTGTGCACCTTACCGTAAGCGAGACAATCGCCCGCAAATAATCCCCTCTTTTAACAGGCCTCACATAGGTCATTAGAAAGCATTTAAGCACGGCAATCAATGATTGTCGTGCTTTTGTGTGTAAAGATACATCCCGTAACGATCAATAAGATACCTTGTCGCTCTTGGCAGCCCATAGCTCGAAGGCACGTATAGCACGCCGTGTAGCCATATGCAGGCAACGCACACTACGCTCTTCCGGGCGCCGTTCTATCTCATCGTAAATAAAGCGGTCGCTGAAGTCGATAGCGTCGGCATCCTCCTTTGTATTGCCGTAGACCACACGCTTTACACCGGCCCAGTAAAGCGCGCTCAGACACATCGGACATGGCTCGCACGAACTGTAGACAGTGCATCCATTAAGCTTGAACGTGGCGAGCACGCCGCACGCTGCACGAATGGCATTAACCTCGGCATGGGCAGTTGGGTCGTTGCGCAGAGTTACCTCATTGACGCCGGTAGATACCAGTTTTCTATCCGCATCAACGATCACTGCTCCGAAAGGACCACCGCCGTTTTCTACATTCTCTTCAGCCAGACGGCATGCCATATCCATCATCCGCTCGTCGATATCATCAAATAGTTCCATAATATTTCATCTTGATCTAAAAACATAGTCCGTACTCCGGGCTTGAATATATATAACGCCGACCGCACCCGTTTTGTAGGATTTTTCTTAACTTTGCAGCCATAAAACCTATATTTTCAGCGAAAATAATCAAATAAACATACACCTGCAATGGCTAAAGAACTAAAAAACCTCACCAAACGCAGTGAGGATTACTCGAAATGGTACAACGAACTGGTTGTAAAGGCTGATCTTGCCGAACAGAGCGCCGTACGCGGCTGCATGGTAATCAAGCCCTACGGATATGCCATATGGGAAAAGATGCAGCGCTATCTCGACGACATGTTCAAGCAGACCGGCGTACAGAACGCCTACTTCCCCCTGCTCATACCCAAGTCGTTCCTGTCACGTGAGGCAGAGCATGTAGAGGGATTTGCCAAAGAGTGTGCCGTGGTAACCCACCACCGACTGATGAATGCTCCCGACGGCTCAGGCGTTGTCGTTGATCCGGAGGCACGTCTCGACGAGGAACTGATCATTCGACCGACATCAGAGACAATCATTTGGAACACATACCGCAACTGGATCAACTCGTACCGCGATCTTCCCATCCTATGCAACCAATGGTGCAACGTGCTTCGTTGGGAAATGCGCACACGCATGTTCCTCCGCACAGCTGAGTTCCTGTGGCAGGAAGGCCATACAGCCCACGCCACCGCAGAAGAAGCCGAAGCCCGTGCCATACAGATGCTCAACGTATATGCCGACTTTGCCGAGAAGTATCTCGCTGTTCCCGTGGTAAAAGGAGTGAAGAGCGCCAACGAACGCTTTGCAGGAGCAATCAACACCTACACCATTGAGGCAATGATGCAGGATGGCAAGGCGCTCCAGTCTGGCACATCCCACTTCCTCGGCCAAAACTTCGCCAAGGCATTCGATGTGACTTTCGTCAACAAGGAGAACCAGCCAGAATACGTCTGGGCCACATCATGGGGTGTGTCAACACGTCTGATGGGAGCACTCATCATGACCCACTCCGACGACAACGGCCTTGTGCTGCCACCACATATCGCACCAATACAGGTGGTGATCATACCCATTTATAAAAATGCCGACCAGCTCGCAGCCATATCCGCCCATGTCGATCCAATCATCAACCGCCTGCGCGAGCTCGGCATCAGCGTAAAGTATGACGACGCCGAAAACCGCCGTCCCGGATTCAAGTTTGCCGACTACGAGCTCAAGGGTGTGCCCGTGCGTCTTGCCATCGGTGCACGCGACATCGAGGAAGGAACCGTCGAAGTCATGCGCCGCGACACCCTCGAAAAGCACTCAGCACCCCTCGAAGGCATTGCCGAATACGTGGCCAAGCTCCTCGAAGATATACAGCAGGGCATTTACGACAAAGCCCTGCGCCTACGTGAGAGCATGACCCGTCCCGTCGACACTTGGGAAGAATTTAAGGAAGAGATCGAAAAAGGCGGATTCCTGCTCGCACATTGGGACGGAACCACCGAAACCGAAGAAAAGATCAAAGAGGAGACAAAGGCTACCATACGCTGCATCCCCTTCGACGGTGACACTACTCCAGGCACCTGCATCTACACCGGCAAGCCATCCGCACGCCGTGTGATCTTTGCACGCAACTATTGATCATACTGACGATTAATTATCAAACGTAGGGACGCACCAAGGTGCATCCCTACGTTTTAATCACCTCACCACACAACCATCCTGCCATGACTTCCACACCACGTATTGCCATCGTCATACCATGCTACAACGAAGAAGAGGCTCTGCCCATCACCGCGCCAAAGATTCTCGCGCTGCTCGACCGCATGGCCGCCGACGGACTTATCGCCATCGACAGCTTCCTGATGTGTAGCAACGACGGAAGCCGCGACCATACATGGGAAGTCATATCACATCTGCACCATGAAGATCCACGCATAAAAGGAATATCTTTGGCCCACAATCGCGGACACCAATATGCGCTTCTTGCCGGACTTATGGCTGTACGCAACATGTGCGACGCTGCAATTTCAATCGATGCCGACCTTCAGGACGACCCCGAAGCAATCGTGCGCATGGTCGAAGAGTTCCGCCAAGGCAAAGAAATAGTATACGGAGTGAGGTCGAGCCGCGCCACCGACACATGGTTCAAGCGCACCACAGCACATGCCTTCTACACACTTCAGCACCGAATGGGCCTCGACACCATCTACGACCATGCCGACTACCGACTGCTCAGCGCACGCGCCCTCGACCTGCTCTCTGAGTATGGAGAGAGCAACCTGTTCCTGCGAGGCATTATCCCTCAGATAGGCCTCGACACTGCCATAGTCACATACGAACGCCATGAGCGCGTTGCCGGCGAATCTAAATACCCGCTCACAAAGATGCTGAGCTTCTCCATCGACGGCATCACCTCATTCTCATCCAAACCCATCCGCATCATATTCGTAGTAGGGCTCATTCTGTTGCTTATCGACATCGCCGTAGCCATATGGGTGTTCGGCAGCTACTTCGCCCACCGCACCATATCCGGCTGGACATCACTGATACTCTCCATATGGTTTCTCGGCTCACTGACACTAATGGCCATAGGAATAGTAGGCGAATACATCGGCAAAATCTACACCGAGGTAAAACACCGCCCACGCTACGCTATCCGCGACCGCATCATCTGACCAAGACCTCAATCACATCCTCCGCACTACCCTCAGCCCCACTCCTCGGAATATCAGGATACTTCATGGCTCTCATGTATTCAGCAATCCCCCTCGGAAACACTCTCCTAAAATTTTCCAACGGCTAAAAGCC